>DASQNN010000060.1:0-8859 GCA_035644955.1 Nodosilinea sp.
TGGTGTACCGAAACTTTTTGCAGCAGGTGGCGATGCAGGCGCTTCCAGTGCTCAATATCGGCCTCTCCGCCCTCTAAAAACACCTCCCGCCGAAAGTGAGTTTCAAAGCGCTGGGGAAAGTACATGCCGTGGTAATAGGAAGTCGCCCCCATTGTCGCTAGGGGAATGGAGTCTTCCTGAGGGGAGGTGGGGGTCACCGCCACATTGTCCACATAGCGGTCTTGAGGGAGGGCCTGCTCTAGTAAGGGCTCTAGCGATCGCACAATCCCCAAAATATCCCACGGCAGTCCCGTTGCCAGCGGGGTAATGTAACCAAAGGCCAGGTACTGGGCCATAACGTTGTGCAGGTGGGTGGTGCCCGATCGCCAGTAGCCGACAATAAAGACGGGGTCGGGCATCGGCTGCTTGGGGGATAGGGCAAATACTGCTTGTTCTGCTGTCGAAAAGGGCCAGCGGGCCAGCGATACCGCCAGAGCTAACGCTACCTGGGGGCAGCGGTTAACGGCGGGTAGTCCGTTTTCTAAAAACAGCTTTAGCAGGGTGGGCGGATTGCTGCCGCACAGCGGATGAAACAGGCTCGCCATGGCTGCGGCTACCGGGCTCCGGCTTTGGTTTTCATCGCCTGGGTGGCCAGGGTTTTGCCAAATTCCCAGGCGGCCCCCGGCACCCGGTGGGCGTCGGCCACTACGTCGGTGACGGCCTCGACAATCCAGCGGCGATCGCTATCTTGCAGGGTCAGGGGCGGAATAAACTTGACCACGTTCATGCCGTACCCGGCTACCTGAGACAAAATTCGGTGGCGGGTAAACAGCGGCACCGTAATGATTTGGGAGAACAGGCCCCGGTTGGCGGTTTCCAGCATCTTCCACGGCACCTTTAAAGTCAGGCTCTTGGGTTCGCCAAACTCTAGCGCCATCATCATGCCCAGGCCCCGCACCGCTTTGAGGCAGTCGTACTGACCCACCAAAGGCTGCAAGTCAGCAACAATTTGCTCACCCATCTTAGCCGCGTGGTCGATCCAGCCCTCGGTTTCTAGCACCTCCAGGGTGGCCAGCCCTGCGGCCATAGCCAAGTTGTTTTTACCAAAGGTGCTGCCGTGGACCACAGCGCGATCCATGCGGTTAAACACCTTGTCAAAAATCCACGACCGACAGGCCACAGCCCCCACTGGCACAAACCCGCCCGACAGGGCCTTGGCCATGCAGAGCAGATCCGGCTCTACACCAAAATGCTCCACCGCCCACCACTTGCCCGTGCGGCCCAGCCCAGTCTGTACCTCGTCGGCGATAAACAGGCTGCCGTATTGGCGACAGAGCGCCGCCGCCCCCGGCAGGTAATTAGCCTTAGGGATCCATACGCCGTGGCCCTGGATGGGCTCGGTAATAAAGGCGGCCACATCGCTGCGGGAAAGCGCTTGTTCTAAAGCGGCCAGGTCCCCAAAGGGAACTTCAATAAAGTCGGGCAGGAAGGGACCAAACCCCGCCCTAAAGTGGGGGTCGCCCGTAGCTGATAGGGAGCCCAGGGTGAGGCCGTGGTAGCCGCCAGCGCAGTAGACAATCTTGCTGCGTCCGGTGGCGTGGCGGCTAAACTTAATCGCCGCCTCGACGCTTTCGGTGCCGGAGTTGGCAAAAAAAATGCGGTCTAGCCCCGGCGGCGTAATCTGCTGGAGCCGTTCGGCCAGCAGACCCGACAAAATCGACACATCCATCTGCACCAGGTTGGGCAGTTCGGCGCTCAGCACCTCCTGGAGGGCCTGAACGACCTTGGGGTGATTGCGCCCCAGGGCAAAGACACCAAACCCGCTGAGCAAGTCGAGGTAGCGATCGCCCTGGTCGTCAAACAGGTAAGGCCCCTCAGCGCGCACGTAGTGGCGATCGAACCCGATCGTTTTGAGGACGTTAACCATCTGTGGGTTGAGGTACTGCGCGTGCAGCGAGAAGTTGTCTCGCTGCCGCTCAGCGATGCGATCCAGAATGTTCATGCACTAGGGGGGGAAAGAGGGGCAGTATGCGACCTAACTAGACTTTAGTCATAAGTTCGACCGATTTGCCAACCCCGAGCAGCGGCGTCACGATCGCCATCACATCGGCCCGGCTGAGCTTCTCTCGGCCCTGGGCCAGGGCATCGATGGTGGCCGTGGCCAGGGCGAGGGGAATGCGGCAAAACAGCAGGGCTGGTCCCTTGGGCAGGGCTTGGGTGTAGGCGTCGGCCATTTTGAGGTTGCGGCGAGCGTAGCGCTGCATGTCATCCGCCGTCCAGTCTGCCGGGAAAAAGTCAACACCGCGATCTTTGTCCTCCAGGTGGTTGCGCAAGATATTTACCGCCTGTAGGCCCCGGCCAAACCCGATCGCCTCGGTGCGGCTGGTTTCGGTGCCGTCGTACCAGGCCCACAGGTCAGATAGCATTAGCCCCACGGCCCCAGCCACGCTAAAGGTGTAGCGATCGAGATCGGCTTCGGTTTTGATCCGCCAGTTTTGCTCGGCCCAGTAAGCCATGCGATCGGCCATAGCAGCGGTGGCATCCCAAATCCGAGGGGCGATCGTATCGGGGGCCAGCAGCGCCCATTCGCCAATGCGCAGGGTCACTTCATCGAGCTGGTTCTCATAGCCGTCCAGTCCCACAGCAAAATCGGCCACCGCCGACGCTTCTGTGCCCGCCTGTAGGTTGAGACTAACCTGGCGCAGCAGCCTGACTTTGGTGGCGCCATCTAGGGTGGGATGATCCTCAATTTGGTCAATCGCCCGCATGCACAGGTACGCCGACGCAACCGCCTCCTGAAGCCTGGGAGGGAGTAGGCTAATCGGGATAAAGAACGTTCGGCTGGTTTCCCTTAGCAGGTCCAACGCAGATTTAATAGACGGCATTGTTCGATCTCCTCACATCGCTTTAGTGTTCAACCATACTGGCTGACGTTCATTCCGCAAGCATTAAAAGAGCATTAACGATGAATACATTGGGATGGATGGTATCTGGAGCTACCAAGTATCTGGGGGCCAACCTTGCCAACGGGGGCAGGGTCAACCGCATCTTACACCGTCAACCCTGGCAGCGTAGCTAGGTTAGGCCTAAATGGCAGCGCCAGGGGCCTAAGAAGTCACAGGTGGGGCTGACAACGGTTTTCGCCAAAATGAATTACGGTAGTTGGGTATTCCCATCAGGGTTCGAAGCATCGGCAGCCGCCGTGACCCAGGCGCAAACCGGCCCGGTTCTGCTTTCGAATCCTCCCCAATCGAGGAGCGAAGAGAAATGGCAATCCATCTGCAGCAGGCCCTGGGTGTAGGGCAATACCTTGTCACTCAGCGCCTTAGAGGACGCAAGCGGTATCCTCTCGTGTTGATGCTAGAACCGCTGTTTCGCTGCAACCTGGCCTGCTCGGGCTGCGGCAAAATTCAGCACCCTAAAGAAATTTTGAAACAAAACCTGTCGCCCGAAGACTGCTTTACGGCGGTTGAAGAATGCGGCGCGCCGGTGGTTTCCATTCCCGGTGGGGAGCCGCTGCTGCACCCTCAGATTGATGAAATTGTGCGGGGCCTGGTAGCCCGCAAAAAGTTTGTCTACCTCTGCACCAACGGCCTGCTGCTCGAGAAAAGTCTCGACAAGTTCACACCGTCGCCCTACCTTTCGTTCAGCGTTCACCTAGACGGCATGAAGGACCTACACGATCGCTGTGTCGATCGCAATGGCGTCTTCGATATTGCCGTCAGCGCCATTCGGGCTGCCAAAGCGCGAGGCTTTCGCGTCACCACCAACACCACCGTATTTGAAGGCACCGACCCTCAAGAAATTCAGGCCCTGTTTGACTATCTCACCGAGCTTAAAGTAGACGGCATGATGGTCTCGCCGGGCTACAGCTATGAGTGGGCCCCCAACCAGGAGCACTTCCTCAAGCGCGAGCAGACCAAGTCGCTGTTTCGAGAAATTTTTGCCCCCTTTACGGCGGGCAAAAAGAAGTGGGAGTTCAACCACAATCCGCTCTTTTTAGATTTCTTGACGGGGCAAAAAGACTACGACTGCACCCCCTGGGGCAGCCCTAGCTACAGCGTATTGGGTTGGCAAAAACCCTGCTACCTGCTGAATGAAGGCCACTACGAGACCTTTCAAGAACTGCTGGACAATACCGATTGGGATCAGTACGGCCACAAGAGCGGCAATCCCCAGTGCGCCGACTGCATGGTGCACTGTGGCTATGAGCCCACGGCGGCAGAGGCAGCCCTAGAACCGCAGAACATGCTGCGAGCAATGGGCAGCCTTTTCTAAGACATAACTTCGGACTGGTGCATCGCTGCGCGAATGTACCAGTCCGATTTTTATCATTGGGATACTGCGCCAACGTTTTGAACGGTTGGTATAAATAGGTTGCGAAGAAATCTAGGGTTGTAGGGCGCAATGGCGCCTGCGATCGCCTCCACCGACAAGCTCGCCTGAACAGATTGGCGGGTATTGTCCTGCTGGATTCAATCTTCTAAGCTCTTAGCCCCGCTCAGGCTGGTCTCCACAACAGTCAAGCGTTTAGACATCAAATAGACCTTGGATTGCCCTTAGAGTGCCCTTAGGTTGGCCTTAGATGGACAGAGGGCCAATTCGTGAACAGCCCTTTCCTGCTTAATCAAGACTTCCAAAGCATTATTGTCTGCCATCAGCTTCCCTACAGCCGCCTGATACTCCTACTGGCTAAAATCTACAGGTCAAAGCCAGAGAGAGCCGTATTCACGTCAAGCCGAGGGGGCAGATGCGGTGTAGCATGTAACCTATCTAGCGTTCCGATCGCATGTTCCGGCAGATCCTACGCCAGATGTGTTTTCCTGGCTTCGCTTGCTCGGTGGGCATAGCCGGTGGGTTACTGTCGAGGTTTGGCACCCTTTTCAATCGTCCCTTTTTAAGGGCCATGACCTAAAACTCAATACCTGCTGAAACCAAAGGTTCGGTTGAGATAGCTTACTTGCTACCCCTGTGGCAGGCGCTTTTAGCCCCTCAGCTAAGGTATAAATGCCCGTGTTTCTAAACCGCTGACTCAACTGCCCTAGGTTCTTACTCCGACTCACTCTATGGCCAAACTCATTCTGATCCGCCACGGGCAAAGCCTGTGGAATGCGGTTAACAAATTTACCGGCTGGGTCGATGTGCCCATGAGCGAACGGGGGCGGGCGGAGGCGACGATCGCCTCCTGCAAATTGCGAGATATGGGCTACACCGTCGATATCTGTTTCACCAGTATGCTAATTCGAGCGATCGAAACAGCGATCGTTTGCCTGACCGAATGTGATGCGGTGTGCGGGGGTCGCACGCCTTATATCTGGCATGACCCCGCTGAACCCGACTGGCACGGTTGGGACCATCACATTGGGCAACCCGAGGCAGAACTCAAAATCATTCGCTCCCCCGCCCTCGATGAGCGCTACTACGGCGACCTCCAGGGGTTGAATAAAGCCGAGATGTCGCAAAAATTTGGTGAACAACAAGTTCACCTCTGGCGCCGTTCCTATAGCGTGCGTCCACCAGGCGGCGAGAGTTTGGCCGATACGGTAAAGCGAACGATTCCTTTCTTTGAGCAAGCCATATTACCAGAACTCAAGGCCGGACAAAATGTGATGGTGGCAGCACACGGCAATTCCCTGCGCTCTATTTTGATGGTTATCGATCGCCTCAGCGAAGATGAGGTGGCCCGCCTAGAGTTGGCTACAGGCGTACCGATTATTTACAATGTGGATGCCGAGGGCGTTTTTTCCCACAAACAAGTCTTGGTATAGTGACTTAATCACTCCAAATTTTTCTACCCACTCCGCCCCTAGCAATCCCCAATCGCTGGGTGCTAGCCTCGCTCAATGTGAGCAGATCGCTCACATTGAGCATCGGACAGGCTCGGTTTTGGCAGCCCCTTCCCCCTTCCCCCCCCATTACCAAGACATGTTGCTGCATGAATTATGTGGTACCGAAAACGAATCGCTGGGTAGATTCGTTGCTAGACTAGATAGCATAAATTGATTTAGTGGTACTTTTAATCAATTTTGATCTTAAATATAGGAACCATTGGGACTATTAATAACTATAATCAATGTGGAATGAACAAAAAACCCTGACTCTTCCTTTAAGTCATCGGATAGAGTAGAAGGAAAAGAGAACTAAAAGACCCTAGAGAAGCTTTTCTGGTGGTCGACTTAGATTTTGACGTGTATCCTATGGATGATTTGAACTATGGCAGTAAAAAGTAAGGAATCCTTGACCGGCAAAGAGCTTCTAGCCAAGGTCAAAGAAAATGATGGTCTCACCAAACGAGAACTTGCCAAAGAATGTGGCTATTACACGGTTGGCAAAGATGGCCAAACCCGCGTAAACCTAGCTGAGTTTTACGATGCTCTGCTGTCGGCCAAGGGCATTCAACTGGAGCCAGAGAAGGTCAAAGATGGCCGGGGTCGGGAAGCGTCCTATAGCGTTACCGTTCATAAGAATGGCCAGATTGTAATTGGTGCTGCCTACACCCAAGAAATGGGCCTCAAAACGGGCGATGAGTTTCAAATCAAGCTTGGCTACAAGCACATTCGCCTGGTCAAGCTAGATAGCGATGGCAATGAGGAAGGCGAAGAATAGAAGCTAGCGCAGGCGATCGCAGCAGGCGATCGCACCCCCCCACCAATACCACTGGGGCGGCCGGTCACGCTGGCTTTAGTCGTAATTAAATACTTCCCATTTTTGCCCCTGGCCCACTACGGTCAGGGGCTTTGGTTTAAACAAATGGGCTACTGAGCCCCTGGGCACTCTCCATAAGTTTTGCGGTGGCGGTATCGGCGGGAAACAGACTTTCTATCCGCAGTTCTTGCAGGGTAATGTCTCGCGGGGTGCCCAGGGTCGAGATAATAGTGAAAAAGCTGAGGCGCTGGCCGGCCTTGACAAAGGTGACCGGCAGCACCGGCCAGGGGTTGCCGGCGGCAGCTGGGGCTGAGGCGATGGAGACATCGTGCAGTTCTTCCTTTAGCTCTTGCAGGAGCTGGGCCGTGGGGCCGTCGGGGCCTTCACTCTGGGCCTCTTGCTGAAGGCGCTGAACGAGCGAGACCGCGATCGGTGCCCAGTTCTCCACATAGGGCCGCAGCCCCTGGGCCTGAATCATCAGCCGCATCATATTGAGGGGCTGCTCTAACAGGCTGAGGCGATCGCCCATTAGCCACCCCATTAGCCACAGAGCACCCCGATTGGCTTGCAGTAGCGTCCAGTAGCGATCGATTACCAGGGCTGGGTAGGGCTCTTGCTGGTGCAGCATAAAGTCAATGGCCTGCTGAATGGGAGCCAGCTCTGGGGCAGACAGATCGTGCTCGGAGTAGAGGGGGGCAAAGCCCGCCGCCGAGAGCATCACGTTTTGCTGTCGCAGGGGAACGGCTAGCCTGGCGGCCAGGTGCAGCACCATGGCGCGACTGGGTTGGGAGCGGCCAGACTCTAAAAAACTGATGTGGCGCTGGGAAACCTCACTCTGGCAGGCTAACTCTAGCTGGCTCCAGCCCCGCTGGCTGCGCCAATGTTTTAACAAAGCGCCAAAGGATTGAGCCTGAACTCTAGGGGGAACGCTCACGGGTTCTATTACCTCCTAGGTAATTGAGTTAATTATCTCAGCTGACCACAATAGATGGTGTTCTACAACAGAGGCCATGCCATGTCTAACCTATCTGCGTCTCGCTTTGATCGCCCTGCTCAGCCCTGGTTGCAGTGGGTCTATTTGGGCTGCCTGGTGGTGGGGGCTGTCTTGCCCTGGTGGTTTTTAGCGCCGTTTTTTCAGCAGTTCGGGTTTGCCCCGGCTGAATTTTTTCAGCAGGCGTCGGCCAATTCGGTGGCGATCGCTCTGGCGATCGATCTCGTTATTTCTGCTCTTGTGTTCTTTGTCTGGGTTTGGGTGGAGCTGCCTCGCCTGGGCCTATCGCGATGGTGGTGGGGGTTGTGCGTTATGGCAACGCTCTCCGTTGGCCTTTCCGGTGGTTTACCCCTGTTTCTTTACCTGCGCCAGCGCCACCTAGCAGCCTAGGCCTTAACGGCATAAGTTCGGCGCAAACTCACCCACCCCCTCACCCCCTCATCCCCTCACCCCCTCATCCCTCCCATGCTCACCCTCCAACTTTGGCTACTCTGCACGGTCTTTCTCGCCGCCAAAATGTGGGCTAATTCCCTCGTGCAGGGGTACGCCCGCCTGCGCCATCGGCAGTTCGTCAATCCTGAAGACGCCAATGTCGTGGGTCAGGTCATAGGCCACAAGCTGCCCCCCGTGCCCGAAGATCACCCCCTGGTGCAGCGGGCCGCCCGCTGCTGGCGCAACGATTTAGAAAACATACCGATGTTTCTCATGGTGGCGCTAGGCTACGGGCTGCTGGGCGGAGGGGCGAGCTGGGGCGGGGTGTACCTGGGGACGTTTGCGATCGCGCGCGCCTCCCACACCGTGTTCTACCTGGCGGGGTGGCAGCCCTGGCGTTTTTTTGCCTATCTGTTGGGGGTGATGGCGACGATCGCGCTATCGGTTCACAGTTGCAGGCTGGCCCTCGGTTAGCATCCGGACCTAGGGCAACCCTAGGTTGCCCCCTGGGGCCGACTGTAGTTGAGCGCGTAGTCGGGGATGCTCAAATTTGGTGAGCACTGAGCATCGGGGATGGCGGGGGCGGCAACAACCTGGAGCGGAATTTCCCCGGCCCACACGGGGAGAGCATAGTCTTCGGCGGCATCGATAGGCGGGCCGGTACGCACCTTGGCCGAGGCCTCGGCAATGGGCAGGGCTAGCACCAGGGTACCGGCCAGTTCCTGGGGGGTGGGTGGGCGCACTTCGGCCCAGCGATCGCGCACAACGTGGTCGGTAAAGGCTTTTAGCGCCGTCAGTTTTTCGCTGGGGTC
>DASQNN010000061.1:0-5189 GCA_035644955.1 Nodosilinea sp.
ACCACCGCCAGGGTCTGGGGCAGGGCGGGCAGCGATCGCTTAAACTCGGGGTCAAACAACCCCTCGACCGCGAGGCGCTGGCGCAGCTGGCGGTAGCGCAGAGCCTTGAGACCGTCGCCGCTGGGCAGCACCTGCCACACCGTCAGCTGATAGCTGCTGCGCTGGGGGTAGACCTTTACCGTGCCCAGGGCAATTACCTGCTCGCCCACTGCCGGTAGGGTGGTCAGCCGAGCCTGCTGGCTGCGCCAGGCCACGGCGTTAATGGCGGCTCCGGTATCGGGGTCGGTGAGGGTAAAAAACAGTCCCTTAGCGTGGTTATTCGTGCTCGACACCTCGCCCACCACCCACACCTGGCGCAGGGTAGGGTCATCTTCTAGCACGGCTTTGATGTAGTCAACCAGCCCACCCACGCTGAGGGCCGCCGGGGCGATCGCTACATTAAATTCAGAGTTAGTCATGGCATCGTCACGCTACGCCAAACTCCAGTGTGGGCCAGATGGCCAGGAACATCAACCGGCAGCCCTCGGGCTGCCAGCCGTTAGCTCGTACTATCTCCCACCACGTAGCGGTTGCGGCCCTGGGCCTTGGCTTCATAGAGGGCTAAATCGGTGCGGTGAATGAGTTCTCGGGGAGAGTGCTCTTTGACCGAAGGGCAGTGGCACACCAGGCCAAAACTCAGGGTCAATATCGAGGCCACTTCTGAGTAGGCGTGGGGCAGGCTGCACTGGTTCATCGCTGTCTGAATTCTTTCAATTACCTCGATGGCGCCCTCAACGCTGGTGTCGGGCAGCAGCAGCACAAATTCTTCACCGCCGTAGCGGGCAACCAGGTCGCCGGGCCGTCGCGCCACGCTGCTCAGCACCTGGGCCACCTGGCGCAGGCAGTCGTCGCCGGCCAGGTGGCCGTAGTTGTCGTTGTAGGGCTTGAAGTAGTCGATGTCACACAGAACTAGCGACAAAAACTTTTGCTGGCGGCGGGCCCGCTGCCACTCTAGCTCTAGGGCCTGGTCAAAGCTGCGGCGGTTGGCGATGTCGGTCAGGCCATCTATGGTGGCTAGACGATTGAGCTCAGCGTTGACCAGCTGGAGTTTTTGGTTGAGGTCGGCCTGGGTGGCTTCGGCCTGCTTGCGCTCGGTGATGTCGCGCACGATCACCAGCACTTCGGTGTCGCTGATGGGCACCACCCGCGACTCTTCGTAGTACAGCTGGTGGTTGAGCTCCAGGGCGTGCTCGTAGCGCTGCTGGGTGCCGGTGTCGAGGGCCAGCCGCACGTAGTGCATCCGCTGATCGGCTAGATCTTGGGGAAAGCTCTGGTAAACCGACTGCCGCTGGTTGGCGGCGATCGGGCCGTAGAGGGTAATCTCGCCGCCCGAAATCAGGTTGAGAATGTACCCGTCGCGGTTGACTCGCATCATCAGGTCGGGGATGGCCTCTAGAATCACCTGCTGGGTGGCCTGGTGCTCTTTAAGGGCTAGCTCGGCCCGCTTGCGATCGCTAATATCGGTCGTCGTGCCATCGATGCGGATGGGGTTGCCGCCGGCGTCGCGCACCAAACGGGCCTGCCCCCGCACCCAGCGCTGGGTGCCATCAGCTCTAATGATGCGATATTCTCGATCGATTTTGGCACCCCTCATCAGGGCCTTGATGTCGGCCATCAGCAGGGGCGCATCGTCGGGGCTAATGGATCTAAACCACAGGCTGGCATCGGCCAAAAAGGCCTCGGCCGGGTAGCCGTAGAGGGGCTGGACGGCGGCGTTGGCGTAGATAGTCTCCAGGGTGATGGGGTCAACCGACCACACCACGCACTCCAGCGAGTCGAGAATGCTGTCGATGCGCTGCTGCTGCGATCGCAGCTCGGCTTCGGTCAGCTCCAATTTCTCGGAGCTGCTGATTACCCACTGCTCTAGCTGGCGCGATAGGACGTCGCGCTCGGCCTCGGTCCGCTTGCGATCGGTAACATCTCGCAAGATAGACAGGTGGTAGTTGGGGTAGATGTGGGCCGTGGCGGCAAACTCCACCGTTTTAACCACGCCGCTGTCCAGCCACAGCTGCTGCTCGCCCCGCCCCTGCCCCGTCGCCAAAAAACTCTGCCAAATCGGCTCAAAATCGGTGCCCGGCGGCAAAAAGTTACCAATGTGCCGCCCTATCAACACCTGGCGAGGCAGCTCTAGCAGCGCACAGGCCGCCTCGTTGACCTCTACGTATACCCCCTCGTTGTCGGCAATCAGCATGGCATCGAGGGCGGCATCAAACAGCGCTTTCCAGGGCTGGGCCGAGGCCCAATCGGGGCTTGCCACTGCCCCAGCTGCCGCCATGCTAGAGCCTGCCCTGGACAAGGTCTCCAGAGCAGGCTCTAGCTCAGGTGATGGGTTCGATTCGGCGGCCAAGGGTAATTACGTTACGAAAAGTTTAATCATAGGGATTTCTTAATCTGCTCGCATCAGCAATCTATCGGTGTGGGCGTACCTCCCTGCCCTCACCCATGCCCCAGTGCGGGCCCCAACCTGAGGAGCTGCCGTTAGCATGCCCTGATAGCCAGGGTTCTTTTAATCTAGCGACGCTCAATTATGGATATACGCCAATGTATGTGCGAAGAAGGTACAGAGCTATGACCAGTTGGGTTGAGACAGTTGACCGCTGAACGTTGAAACGTTTGAACCTTTTTAAAATTGCTGGATGGCCTAACCACCGTGACTATAGCGATAGCGCTGGCCAACTGGCTAGAATACGGCCGATCGGCTGATCGGTTGATCGCAGAAGCCGGGGCAGCTAGCTGGCGCGCAACCACCCAAACCGCCATCAAACGCTCCTATCCGATGGGCAGGCTATACCTAGCTATGGGCTTGCTCCCCGTTGGCATACGCTGGCGCACCTGCTCTAGCAGCGGGGTGAGGCGAGTCAAGCTGTGGCTGTCGGCATGCTTCATAGCGGCCACCCTCCGGGCGATCGGTTTACTGGTGATCTGTTTACTATGAAGTTATTCGCAATGGCGAAGCCAGCCTTTCTACCCTAGGGGCTGTCATCAATTAGCCAGCGATGGCTTAAGAATCAGGGGTTACAGCCCCTAGCCTATCTTTGGGTCGGGCGTGGTAATGCTGAGTCATCAGGACTTGAGCCAGAATTGATGACACGCCCTAAACCGAAATCAAGTTTTTGCCAGGGTTGACTTGTCGGGCTGTCTGAAGGGCTTGTTCACTGCTGCTACCGTGTCTTGACGTTGCAATACCTTCGCCTTCGCGCCTATATCGCCCTCAGGCTTACTCTCCATCGCCTGCGGCAGGCGGCTACGACGTGGCCCCAGCCCCGCGATTGGCTGCTGGCGGCCGGGTTGACCGTAGCCCTGGGGTTGGTAACGGTGCCGCTGGGGGTGCTGAGCCATTTTCTCTCGCCCGGCCTGGCCAATGTCACCTGGGCCGATGGGCTGCGGCTGGCGGTGCGGGTGCTGGTGGTGCCCGCCCTGCTCGAAGAGGGGTTTTGGCGCGTCATGCTGCTGCCCCACCCGACAGAAATTATGAGCGATCGCAAGCGTTGGCGACTGGGACTGCCCATGCTGGGGCTGTTTGTGGTCATGCATCCCCTCAATGCCATGACTTTCTACCCCATGGCCTTTGCCACCTTTACCAACCCGGTGTTTTTGCTGTCGGCGGCGCTGCTGGGGCTGGCCTGTACGATCGCCTACTGGCGGTCGGGGTCGTGGTGGGTGGTGGCGGCCATGCACTGGCTGGTGGTGACGGTGTGGCTGCTGTTTTTGGGTGGCTACAGCGCCCTAGGGCTGTAGGACCTAACGGGTGATCTAACCTAGGGTGCTTGGGGCGCTCGGGGAGCAGCGGCATTTCTCAACTTTTGTAACGGCCTGGGAATCGCTCCGTCGGTTTGCCTAGCGGTAGTGAACCCTAAAACCAGGGCACCTTAAAAAGTGCCCCTGCCGTTCGCCCAGAATCTGCCATGAATGACTTCTTTAAAGGCTTTGAACAACTGCTTGAACTGGCCAAAACCCTCGAAGAAAAGGCCGAAAGCGGTGAGCTAAAAACCAACGTGCAGATCAACACCCGCAGCTTCAGCAGCATTCCTCGCCAGGGCAACATTCCCGATATCGGCGTCAGCCGCATGAACCGCACCGCCGGCAATAGTGCCCCCACAAATGACATAAATGACCCCGCCGTCGAAGAAGTCATTATCACCCCACCTCCCGCAGGCGATGGCTCCTCCTCATCTCCCTCACCCTCCCCATCTTCCCCACCCCCCCAACCCGGGGCTAAAGCCACCGGGCTACCCACCATGGGCGATGTCGGTGGCCTCTCCGCCACCCTGCAAGAGCTGCGCGAACTGGTCGAAATTCCGCTCAAGCGGCCCGACGTGCTGGCCAAGCTGGGTCTAGAACCCACTCGGGGTGTGCTGCTGGTCGGCCCTCCCGGCACCGGCAAAACCCTGACCGCCCGATCGCTGGCCGAAGACCTGGGCGTGAACTACATTGCGATCGTCGGCCCCGAGGTGATGGGTAAATACTACGGCGAGGCCGAGCAGCGCCTGCGGGCCATTTTTGAAAAGGCCAAAAAAGCCGCCCCCTGCCTAATCTTTATTGACGAAATCGACAGCCTCGCCCCCGATCGCAGCAAGGTCGAAGGTGAAGTCGAAAAGCGCCTCGTCGCCACCCTGCTGGGCCTGATGGATGGCTTTGCCCAAACCAAGGGCGTGATTGTACTGGCCGCCACCAACCGGCCCGACCACATCGACCCCGCCCTGCGCCGCCCCGGTCGCTTTGACCGCGAGGTGCAGTTCCGCGTCCCCGATCGCCAGGGCAGGCTCGAAATTCTCCAGATCCAAACCCGCGACATGCCGCTGGATGGGGTGGAACTGGATGCGATCGCCGATTTGTCAGTGGGCATGGTGGGGGCCGACCTCAAGGCCCTGTGCCAGAAGGCCGCCTACTTTGCCCTGCGCCGCCAGGTGCCGGATTTAGCTGGCCCCGTGCCCGACACCATGACCCTGGTGCACGATGATTTTCTCCAGGCGATCAAAGAGATCAAGCCCTCGGTGCTGCGCTCGGTGGAGGTGGAGTCGCCCGCGATCGCCTGGGAGGATATCGGCGGTCTGGAGAGCATCAAGCAAACCCTGCAAGAATCCGTCGAGGGAGCGCTGCTCTACCCCGACCTCTACGCCCAAACCGGGGCCAAAGCCCCGCGCGGCCTG
>DASQNN010000062.1:0-2167 GCA_035644955.1 Nodosilinea sp.
AACAAGGGCCAGTATACCGCCGTCAAGGAGGGTGGGCTATGGCGCAGGTAGATCACCATCTGCTGCTGGAGCGCCTGGAGCTGATCTCGAATGGCCAGCGCCTCCAGGTGCAATAGCGAAGGCAGGTAGCTGATCAGCCCCTCCTGGCGGTGAAGCCCGGTTTGGCGCAGGCGGGGCCAGGTGGCCAGCCCCTCGGGGACGGTTCGGCTCAGGCGTAGGGACATGGTGGTGGTCGAAAAGGCGTGGGCCACCGCGGGGTTGAGGGCCGGCGCATAGACTTCGGCGTCGGGGGTTTGCTGCATCACGAAGCTAAGGCTCACCCCTTGCAGAAAAATGCGCAGGGGGGCTGTGGTGACGTCGGGCAGCTCGGCCATGAACGGAATGCGACCCAGGTCGGCGTTGAGGTTGTTGGGGTCGCCCACGCTCAGGTGCGACCCACCCACCACGGTAATCAGGTGCTTGTCGGCGGACAACTGCATAAAGGGGCGCAGCTGCTGGCTGGCCATGGGCGTCACGGTGTCGTGGGTGCCGGCCAGCACCAGGGTGGGCACCCGCACCCGGCTCAAACCGGCTTCGCCAAACAGCAGACCCGTGAGGGGGTTAGCCACTATCAGCTGGGTAATGCGGTTGTCGCGCAGGTTGGCATACTTGACCGGCAGATCGAGGGCCGCGCACTGCAGCCAGTCGGCGGGAGAGAGATTGACCGGGTTGAGCGTCTTGCAGTAGGACTCCAGCGATCGCAGATCGAGCGCCGCCCCCGCCAGGGCCAGGCCTGTGTACCCCCCCAGGGAATGGCCAATGAACGTCACCTGGTCAGTGTTGATGCGATTGCGCAGGCTGTAGGAATAGAGGTTGATTTTCTCCAGGCGGTCCAGCACAAAGCTGATGTCGCGGGGCCGGTCAAGAAACTCCGTGGCGGGCAAAATGCGGCTGTGGGCGGCGGCGGGCAGGTCGCCCGTGGGCAGCGACAGCAGGGCGGCCACATTGCTGCCGGGGTGCTCGACCGCCACCACCGTCAGCCCGTGGGAAGCCAGGTGCTCGGCCAGGTAGGCAAAAAAGCGGCGATCGGCCCCAAACCCGTGGGAGAGCATTACCAGGGGGCCGTGGCTGTCCTGGCTCCAGTAAATATCGACCGGAATGCTGCGATCGCGGCTGTGGTCGCGCAACACCAGTTCCCAACGCTCGACCTCAGAGGGGCCGGTAGAGAAGGGGTCAACCCCCAGCAATGGCAGCGGCTCAGCCGCCTCGGCTTCGGGATCTTTGCGCAGTACCCGACTGAGGGCCTTGCTCTCCATCTGGGCCAGGCGAAACTGGGAGGCCAGGGTCAGCAGCGTGCCCACGTCGATTTCTAGGGTGTCCTGGGGCATGGCCCGCAGAATGCTCAGCAGCGTCAGCCCGGCCTCGGCCTTGGATACCTGCTCTAGGGTGACGCGCAGATCGGCGGCGGCCAGGTTGGGGGCGATCGCCCGCAGGGTATCGAGCAGCTGCGCTCCGCCGGGGGTGTTTAGAATTTCGTCTAAAATGACCTGGCTCACCTCGGGCTCTAAGGCAATTTCACCCTCCAGCGCCTGGCGCAGACTGGCGTTGAGCAGGGGGCGGTACAGCCGCAGCGATCGAGGCACTTCGCCGGTAGCGGCAAACACCTGGAGGTCGTCGAGGCTAACCGTTTGAGACAGCTGCCCCAGGCGCACCGTTACCGACTCTGCCGCCGGCGTTGGCAGGCTAAAGGCCAGGCTGCTTGCCGCCAAACTGCCTGCAAACAGCAGCCGCCCGCCCCAGCACCCTAGTGCAGAACGTAAGCTACTTAAGCAAAATACTGTAGATCGCACGGCAATAGATGACAATGCAGGGGCAATGGGCTGGGGCAAACGGGGTAAAAGCCGAATCGATGGGTTTACCGTACCCATATTTTTGGCATTAGTTAACTTAATCTAAACGACTGCTCCCCTCGGTGGTGGTGATGAATCGTCAAGTTTTTTTGCGACGGCTAACAAAGACCGGCCTAGCTCTTGGGGAAAGGCTACGCCCATGATTCTCGCACTACAAATCGCCACCCCATGACTCGTATTGTCATTGGCGTTATGGGGCCGGGAGCAACAGCCACTCCTTCCCAGCTAGAAATAGCCTACGCCCTAGGTTATGCCATCGCCTCTACCGGATGGGTGGT
>DASQNN010000063.1:0-6693 GCA_035644955.1 Nodosilinea sp.
TCGCGCAGGTAGGGCATCAGGGCTTCGTTCATGGCCGTAGCCGCTACCACAGGAGTTGTGGCCAAGGGGCTTACCCAGCCACCGCCGGGGTTGGCCACCTTTTTGCCGCCCACGGGTTGCAGCTCGCGCTGGCGATCGCGAAAGGCCCGCTGCGCCCTAGAAATCGCAAACTCTTCACCATCGACCGTGTAGAGGGTGGCCTTGGCCTGGAGCAGGTCGCCATCGTCGGAGGCCGGCAGCGCCTGGGCCGTAAACTGGCCGCCCACCACCTTGTGGGGCTGCACCAAACACACGTCCAAATTGAGCCTTAAGGCGGTGAGCGCAGTGGTGTAGGCCGCTGTCGAACCGCCCACCACAAGAATGGAGCAGGTCAATGCGGTGCCCTTGGCCGGACGGGTAAAAGCTCCATCGGCAAACACGCCGTTGTGCTGAGTGATGGCGTTAGACATAGTGGCGAAGCGTTTCTAGGTTGCAACGATTTTAGGCCAAGGCAGTCGGCGGCGCGCTAGGGGTACTCCCAACCGTCACGAATTATTCATTAACCTGGGTTCGGGATCAGGAAAGGTGGAGCGTTGTCAGCCGAAGGGCGAACAACCTATATTCAGCAGATCCCCTGGAGGCCGTCCTTAGCTCAGTCCGACCCACCGACCGTTTAAACTCCCTCGACCTTGGTAGCGGCAGCATCGCCCTGGTTGCGATTGCGTAGCTTCTGGGCCTTTGCGGTTAAATCCTGAAAGAAGTCAGTTTCGACAATTTCCTGCACCTGCTTTTTGCGCTTGGTCTCGTCGATTTCAATGCGTAGGTCGCGCACCTGCTGCTTTAGCTTTTGCTCCCGGCTGTAGACCTGCTGGGCCATGCGGTCAAATACCCGGGCCAGCTGGCCAATTTCGTCGGTGCGGCGGGCGATCGCCCCCAGCTGACCCAGCTCAAACTTCTCAGCCTCAATGCTGGCTGCCGTGCGCGCAATACCGAGTACGGGGCGGGCAATCAGGCGATCGGCCATAATTACCGCTACCCCAGCCGTAAGGCCGGTAAACACCGCAATAATTCCCAGCAGGGTGCGCTTGTTGCGGTTGACCTCCACTAGATAGCTGGCCTCGGGGATCACCGTACCCACCACCCAGTCAAGCTGTTCTAGCGGGGTAAACGAGATTAGATATCGCTCTCCAGTGGCTGGATCTCTGAAGGCAAACCGTTGTAATTCCGTTAGATTCGCTAGGTTTACCCCCTGGTCGCGCAGGGTTTGGCTAGCAATGCGCAACAATGGGTTTTCGACGGTCTCAAGCTGCTGCAAGTGGGGGTCAGCGGAGTCTTTCCCCTGGGTGGGCATCACCTCTGCCATGTCCGTAGAAGCAATGAGCTCTTGTCGGGCGTTAATAATAAATGACTCCCCGGAATGATTGGTCTGAAGCTGTTGCAAATAGTCTGAAAGTTGGGTCAGCTCTATGCCCACCCCAATCACGCCCCAGATTTCTCCCTTGGGGTTGATCAGGGCGGTGGTGGCATCGAGACCTGGGGTTTGGGTGGAGCGGTAGACGTACACTGTCCAGGCTTGCTTTTGGGGAGCCTTCAGGGCACTGCGGTACCAGGGGCGATCGGGTGCAAAGAAAGGCGGATCCATTTTGTCGGTTTTACTGCCCATCGGGGTCAGGCGACCCGAATCGGTGCTGTAGGTATTGACCGTAGTCGTTGTACTTCGGCTTTTCGAGTCCCAGTCGCGCAGGTGAAAGTGCAGTCGGTCATCGGAGGTGCGCTGGGCACCAAAAAAATCTCCCGTGGCATCGCCATACTGCACCCAGGTGAAGTCGGGGTTAGCCCGCAGCACGCTCAGCAAAAACAGTTCCCGATCCTTAAGGTTGGTGAGGTCAATCAAGTTCTGGCCCAGGCTGCTGTTTAAGAGCGACTGCGCCGACTCTGCGTTGTTAAACAGCTTCTCCACCTCCTGGGAAGTACCCAGGGTAATCTCCTGGTTTACCTGGTCAACAATGGTGTCGATGTTGCGTTTTGACACCAGCGACCACGGCACGTAGACCAGGGCCGCTGTTGTGCCCACTGTCAGCAGCATGGCCCCCACCAGGGTGGCTTTGAGTCCGGGGGGTTTGGGGAGGCGGAGGGGCATGGGGGGAGGGGATGAGGGGGTGGGGAGGGTGAGGAGGAGGAGGAGGAAAACGGTGGGGAGTGAGGGGGTGGGGAGAGTTTTGAGTCGAGGGATTGAATTCAAGATTTACCCGCTTCCCAATCTTCCTCATGACCTCATTGTTCGGTCAGCCACTAGCGCTGTCGCGGCCATCCCTGTGTGCACAATCCCTAGAGTGCGAAAGGGATCCATCAGCGGGTCAATGGCGATGAATAGCACCAGTACCGCCTCTAGGGGAAGCTTGAGCGGATCTAGCACCAGACCCAGCATGGTCAGGGTGAGAATGCCGGTGACGCCCGAGGTTGCCATGCCCGCCAAAATCGAGCCTAGAATTACTATGCCCAGACTTGCCAATCCCAAATCGCGCTGGTAGAGCTGCATGACAAACAAGGTAGCGGAGGCAAAGTAAACCACAGAGCCAAAGCGGCAGAGCGTGATGGCCAGGGGCGTCACCAGGTTAGTGGTTTGAGGATTGAACTTGAGGTTGTCGCTGAGACTGGTGATGGCGGCGGGCAAGCAGGCCAAGCTGCTAGAGGTAGCTAGCGCGAGGATGGTGGGATCCTTGAGGGCCAGGAGAGTAGCCCATAGACTTGTCCCCGATCGCCGCCAAATAATTAAAGTGCTGATCAGGTAGACGAGGGCAAAGGTTGCGATCGCCACCACCACAAAATCCACCATCGATAGCAGCACCGCGACTCCCACCTGGGAGAGCTGGTAGGCCAGCAGGCTGCACAGGCCAAAGGGCAGCAGGTAGGTTAGCCCATGAATAACTTTGTTAAACGCTTGGTAGAGGCTGTCGAGGGTGTCGAACAGGGCGGCGGTGGTGGGCGATTTAACCAGCCCCAGCGACACGCCAAAAATCATGGCAAACAGCAGCACCTTGAGGGTTTGGCCTTCGCTGAGGGCTGCAAAAATATTGTCGGGCACCATGCTGTTGACCAGGGTGGTAACACCGCCGCTAGAGGCCTCCGGCAGAGGGCCACTGAGGGCCATTTCCAGGTCAATGCCCGACTGGTTGACCAGCACCCCCAGGGTTTGCAGCGTTTCGGTGGTGAGGTTGCGGCCAGGGCCAGCTAGGGCGGCGATCGCAACGGCGATCGCGCTCACCGTCAGCAAGCTCAGCGGAAACACCACGGCAATTCGCTGCACGTACTGCCGGGCATCGTGGCTCTGCATCAGCCGCCCCAGGCTGTTCGTAATGGCCGACAGCAAAATCGGCAGCACGCACATCTTCAGCAGCCCCAGGTAAAGGGTGCCAAAGGGAGCAATCCACAGGGCCACCTGGGGCTGGGTAGTGCCAATAAACGCGCCCAGCCCAGTGCTGATCAAAATAGCCCAGGGGCTGCGCAACCACTCAACCGACGGCTGGCGGCGGATATAGACTTTGGGGGAAGTGACCATGGGGGGTGTCAAAAAGGTAGTTCCAGAGGGCTAAGGTTGCTGCGAACGCTCGGTAGCCCAGTAATCGGCGTACTCATCGAGCACCGTATCGACGCTGTACTGAGCCGTCAGGGTATCCAGGTACTGATCGACAAAGGCCAGCAGGTGGCTGCTGCTCCAGGGCAGCACCACCGCCAGAGAATCTTGGGTATCGGTGAGGGCAATGGTTTGCAGCTGCAGGGCCGCATCGGGGCGGGTGCGCACCATCTTTTTAATTTCCAGCTCGTCCCGGTAGGCCGCCAAAATGTCGCCCCGTACCACCGCCTCCACCACCTCTTCCCAGGTGGGATACTCCACGATGGTGGCTTGGGGAAACTTCTGCTGCAAAAAGCCCACATAGGACGACCCCTTAATCACCCCCACCTGGCCCCGCAGGTCGCGGATCGTTTCGACCATCGATCGCCCCTGGGTTTGCTCTGCCATCTGTAGACGGTTCACCAGTAGCCCCTGGCGCATCCGCAGGTAGGGGCGCGAGAACCGCACCCGCTGCGCCCGCTTGAGGGTGCGGCTAATCTTAGAAATGGCCAGGTCTGCCCCCCGACCGTAGATGGTATCCACCACCTGATCAAAGGTGGTGGCTGAGCGGTGAATTTCTAGGGCAACTCCCAGTTGATCGGCCAGGTTGCGGGCCAGCTGAATGTCTAACCCATCGAGCTGCCCCTTCCTATCCATAAAAAAGGGAGCATTGTCCTGCCCCAGCACGGCTACTGTCAGCTTGCCTCGCTCCAGAATGCGCTGCATATCGGGCGGCATGAGGGCCAGGGCGGCGGCCGCTGGAGCTGAGGCGGTAGAGCGAGCCTGAGCCGTGCCGGTGGATGCGGTTTGGCCCGATGCGGCTTGGGCCGGTGCGGTTCGGAGGGGCGTGCGGGGAGTAGATGCGATCGCCCCCCCGGTCGGGGTCTGAGCGACCGCTAGCGCCGCGTCGCCAAAGCCCAGGGCGACAACCACTAGCAGCACGACCACCCCGTGGGCTAGGAGCGACCAGCCTACTCGTGCAGCCCGCTCCCCCAACCCTCTCGGTAAGCCTTCCTGCTGGAAGCCTCTCTGGGAGGGAGCGATTGTCAGAGTTATACCCACTTGCGCCATGCTTTCTCCTAAGCAGCTTGCCAGAGCGTCAGGGGACGGTGACCCCAGGCCAGATCCAGGGTGATGTCAGCCACCACCTCAAGTGGATCCACCCAGGGCAGCGGCAGCGATGGCATTTGGGCAAAGGCTACAGATAATTCTGTACAACCCGCAATTACCATATCGGCCCCCTGGGTTTTGAGCCAGCCCGTCGCCTGCTCCAATACGGTCAACGCTTTGGTAGATACCTGAGTCCCTGTGGTTTTTATTCCCCAATCGGGGTGGTAGATCGCATCCATTACCTGCTTTTGCCAAGGCGAATGCAGCTCAAAGCCCATCGGCGTCAGCCCTACCTGGCCCAGGCTTTGGCTGTACAGCCCGCACTGTAAGGTGCCGTCGGTGGCCAGCACCCCCACCCGCTGCACCGTGGGATGGGCTCGGCGAATGTAGCCGCTGGTGCAGGCCATCAGGTGAATCCAGGGAATACCAAGCTGCGGCTGTACCTGGTCGTAGACCCCGTGGGCGGTGTTGCAGGTGACGACCAAAAAGTCGGCCCCCGCCCGCTCTAGCAGCTGGGCGTAGCGCACCAGCTCAGGGATACAGTCTGGCCCGGTGCCCTGGAGACTTTGAGTGCGATCGGGAATGGTGGTGCAGTTGATCAGCACCCACACCGGATGGTCGCGATCGCCCCGCGCTCCGCGCTCCACATTGCGCTGAATTAGCCGCTGCTCAAACTGCACGTGGGCCATGGGGCCAAGCCCGCCCAAGATGCCCGGCACGGCGGCTTGTCGATCCTGGTGGGGTAACGGCGCAGTCATGGTCAGTCCTTGGCTAGGTACAGGTCAGCAGCAGCAAGGGAACGGCGGGAAAACTACACAGACAGACGCCGCCGGGGCAGATTAGTCAGCGCAAAGCCCACCGCCATCGCCATAAACAGCGCTCCCATCCAGAAGGGGGAGAGCATACCGGAGCGATCGAAAATCCAGCCCGCCCACAGTGGCCCAGCGATCGAGGCGACGCTCTGTAGCGCCTGGTTGCCGCCCAGGGTTTTGCCCTGTTCCTGGCTCGATACCCGAATCGAAATCAGCCCCCGCAAAGACGGAATCAGCAGCCCTACGCCGAGGGCCAGCATGGCCTGAGTGGTATACAGCGCCGGAATCAGCACCGGGCTGCCCGCCGGGATCAGCACCACGCCACCAAAGGCCAGCGCTACCAGCACCAGGCCCGCGATCGCCAACTTGGCTTCCCCAAACCGGGGCAACAGCTGGCGAATGAGCCCCCCCTGCACCACGGTGGAAACAATGCCGATAAAGAAAAAGACCATGGCCGCCTGGCTTGGCCCCCAGCCGTAGCGTGTGTTTAAAAACAGCACGAAAATGCTGCTAAAGCCTGCAAAGGCAAAGTTAAAGATAAAGAACGAAATCAGTAACCCCTGAATGCGGCCATCGCGCAGAATGTCGTTTAGCTGGCCGATGGGGTTGAGGTCGCCTAGGGAAAGGGGGCGGCGCTGGTCTTTATCGAGGGATTCGGCCAGGACAAAATAGCCCAGCACGAAGTTCAGCAGGGCAATGGTGCCGGCCACAAACACCGGCAAGTTGAGGCTGATGTTGGCCAGAGCACCGCCCACGGCCGGCCCCAGGGTAAAGCCCAGGCCAAAGGCCGCCCCCGTAATGCCAAAGTTTTTAGCCCGATCCTCTGGAGCCGAAATATCGGCGATGTAGGCCTGGGCGGTGGCCGCAACCCCGCCGGTTGCGCCATCGAGAATGCGGGAGAAGAACAGCATCCCCAAGGTGGTAGCAAACCCAAAGATGAAGTAGGAGATGGCGGTACCCAGTACGCACACCAGCATCACCGGGCGGCGACCGTAGCGGTCTGAGAGGGACCCAATGATGGGGATGGCGATGAACTGAGCGATCGCATAGCTTGATGCCAGCATGCCCAGGGTGAAGGCATCGGAGCGAAACCGCTCCACCAAAAACGGCAAAATTGGGAAAATCAGGCTCTCCCCCAGCTTGTCAAACAGGATGGTGATAAAGACAAACACCAGCCGG
>DASQNN010000064.1:0-24821 GCA_035644955.1 Nodosilinea sp.
GTGGAGTGACCGGTCTGGTGCCATGGCGATCGCAGAAAGCGGTTAGAGGTTTGTCGAAATGGCCTGCACCGGACAGGTGGGTACGCACTGCTCGCAGACAATACAGCGCGATCGCGAAAAGGTCAGCCGGTAGGTTTCTCCGTCCAGGGCGAGGGCGCCGGTGGGGCACACCCCCGTGCAGAGGCCGCAGTGCACGCAAAGGTCTTCGTCTACAACAATTTCGCCGCTGGCCCCAGAGACCTCAATGCCCTGTACCTCAAGCCAGTCAACGGCGTCGTTGAGCTGGTCGATGTCGCCCGACAGCTCCACCACCAGGGTGCCCACCTGGTTGGGGGCCACCTGGGCGCGAATGATATTGGCGGCAATATTAAAGTCTTTGGCCAGCCGGTAGGTAATCGGCATGTGCACCGATCGCTTTGGAAAAATCAGCTTGACCCGTTTTTTCATGACCGACTCGACACCCCAATTCTTTTACACTAAATCTAAGCGGGCTGTCTCTATCCTAACCGGAGAGTTAGCTAGCCCATTGCGTTCTGAAGCCTAACCCCTAGCCCAGGGAAGTTTTTCTCTTATGCCCGACAACCTGCCCGTAACGCCTACAAAGCCGGATGTTGCCCCCAGTCGCGTTCGCAACCTGGTGGTAGCGGTGGCCGCCATTGTGCTGGCAGCGGCGATGGTCTTGAGCATTCGCACCCAGTCGACGCTGCCCTCCCTCACCGAACTGGCGGCTAGCGCGGTGCCCTACGAGGAGGCCCAGACCAACGGCAAGCCCACCCTGCTGGAGTTCTATGCTAACTGGTGCACCACCTGCCAGGCGATGGCTGGCGATATGGCGGATTTGCGCGAGAGCTACGGCGATCGCGTCAACTTTGTCATGCTCAACGTCGACAACAACAAATGGCTGCCCGAAATGCTGGCTTACCGGGTGGAGGGCATTCCCCACTTCGTCTACTCGAGCGCAGACGGTAGCCCGATCGCGGTGGCGATCGGTGAGCAGCCCCGGCAGATTCTCAGCGAGAACCTCGACGCCCTGATTGCCCAGGCCCCGCTGCCCCACCAGCAGACCTTTGGCCGCACCTCCGAGATCGAGGGCGACGTGCTCTCCCGCCAGAGTGCCGTCAATGACAACCCCCGCGCCCACGGCAGCGCGGTAGTGAACTGAGCCTACGTGCGGCCTCAGACTCCAAATCAGGTCATCGAGTCCCAAATGGTCTTTGTATCGGCGAACATGCGAAAGCGGCAGACCTTGCCACCGCGCAGATCGTAGATATGGGCCGCCGCTGCACTTAGGGGTTTTCCGGAGACAGTGTTTTTCCCGGTATATCTGCCCACCACAATGACAGAATCGCCAGCATCCAAAAATTCTTCGATCTGGTAGGCAAAGCCTGCCCAGTTGTTGCTGTTGGCTTTGAAGACGCCCTCAATTACCTCAGCGGCACCTCGGTACGTAGCTCCTCCTGGGAAGCCCTCGTTTTGAATCCACTCCAGATCCGGCGTGGTGATGCTGAGAAAGGCGTCGTAGTCGCGATCGCGAAAGGCCCGATAGAGTTCTCGAATCACATCAACGGTGTTCATACAGGTGATCTCTAAAAGGCAGCCGTCTCAGCAGGCCGGGCAGCTAGATCCGGGAAGACATCGCGCACAGCCGGGTGAATGAGTTTCCCTGACGATACGTTGAGCCCACCACTCAAACCGCTGTCGGTAGCCAGGGCTTCCATGCCCTGTTTGGCCAGTTTGAGCACGTAGGGCAGGGGGGCGTTGTTGAGGGCCTGGGTAGCCGTCCAGGGTACGGCACCGGGCATATTGGGCACTCCAAAGTGCACGACCCCCTGCTCGACGTAGGTGGGCTGGCTGTGGGAGGTGGGGCGCAGGGTTTCGATGCAGCCCCCCTGGTCTACGGCTACGTCGATAATGACCGAACCAGGGCGCATGGCGGACACCAGTTGCTTAGATACCAGCGTAGGCGCTTTACGACCCGGAACCAGCACCGCCCCAATCAGCAAATCCGCCTGGGGCACGCTGGCGGCAATCTGCGCCGGGCTGCTGTAGAGCAGCTCCACGCGAGAACCAAACAGGGATTCGAGGTAGGCCAGGCGATCGACGTTGAGATCGATAATTTGCACTCTGGCTCCCAGGCCCACGGCCATTTTGGCCGCCTCAGTACCCACTACGCCGCCGCCCAAAATAACCACCGTACCGGGAGCAACACCGGGAATCCCCCCCAGCAGCACCCCCCGCCCCCCCTGCTGCCGCTCCAGGTAGCGCGCCCCAAACTGCACTGACAGACGCCCGGCGATGATGCTCATGGGAGTGAGCAGGGGCAGGCGGCCGTCGGCAGCGACAACGGTTTCGTAGGCGATCGCCTCAATGCCGCTCTGCATTAGCGCCTCGGTCAGCGATCGCTCGGCGGCCAGGTGCAGGTAGGTAAACAAAATTAAGTTGGGGCGAAAGAAGGCGTACTCAGAAGGCTGAGGCTCCTTGACCTTGACCACCATCTCCTGGTCCCAGGCAGTGGCAGCATCGTCCACCAGGGTGGCCCCCGCCTGCTGGTAGTCTTCGTCGCCAAAACCCGATTCGGCCCCCGCCCCGGTTTGCACCATTACCGAGTGGCCCTGCTGGCAGAGACTGTGCACCGCTGCCGGGGTGAGGCCCACACGAAATTCTTGATCTTTAATTTCTTTCGGTAGGCCAATGCGCATGGTGTTGATCTAACTAAGGAAGGGGGTTTTCCCATCCTACTAAACCTGGGGTGGGCGCGCCCTTGGGTTTGAAGTACAGGGGTCTGGGGCAAAAGGCTAAGCCCTAGACCCTAGTTCTCCAATGGCTTGGGTAGATAGAGGGTGAAGCAGCTGCCCTGGCCCACCTCAGAGGTGAGGGCAATGGTGCCGCTATGGAGACGGGCAATGCGCTGGGACAGGTGCAAGCCCAACCCATGGCCAGCGCGGGCCTGATTGCCCTGGCGGAACCACTCAAATACAGCCCCCTGCTCATCGGGGGAAATGCCAATGCCGGTGTCGGCTACCGCTACTGCCACCCAGGGGTGGGAGCGATCGCCAGCACCGGGAACCTCAACCTCTGGCGGCAGTTGAGAGACCGTGCTTACGGTCACCGTCACACTGCCGCTGTCGGTAAACTTAATGGCGTTGCCCACCAGATTCGTCAGCACCCGGCGCAGCTCCAGGTGGTCACCCGCCACGGTAAAAGCAGCACTGGGTTTGACCAGCAAATTCCCTGCTGCCACAGGGTCGGTCGGGCTTTCTGGGTCGCTTAGGGCGATGCCAACGGCGATGGCGCTGCTGGCCTGGGCGCCCGCCTCGTCGAGCTGGTCACTTCGGCAGAGCAGACAGGCTAGGCTCTTCTCGGCGGCAATGGGGGCCAGTTCCACCACGACAGTCTCAGCCAGCGAAAACAGGTCAACGGGCGACAGGGTCAGGGCTTTGTGACCTGCCTCGTGGCGGTACACCTCCAGCAGAGTGTTCACCATGCTGAGCAGGTGGCGGTTGCTGTCGACGATTGTAGCGATCGCGTGCTTGCCGTCGTCGGGCATAGGGCCAAAGGCGTCGTTTTGGCACAGCTTGAGCATGCGGTTGGCGGCCACCAGAGGGGTGCGCAGATCGTGGGTGAGACGCGCCACAAAGTCGTCGCGCTGACGAATCATAGTGTTCTGGGCGTCCATGCTGCGCTTGAGGCGCAGCAGCGATCGCACCCTGGCCCGCAGCTCGTTGACATCCACCGGCTTGCGAATGAAGTCATCGGCCCCAGCGTCTAGCCCCTGCACTAGACTCGACTGGTCGTGGGCAGTAATCAGCAAAATGGGAATGTAGGGCAGGTTGGTATTATCGCGGATTCGCTGGGTCACGGCGTAGCCGTCTAGCCCCGGCATCATCACATCCAGCAAGATGACATCCGGTGGCGTCTGCCCCACAATATTCAACGCCTCATGACCACTTTCTACACAGGTGATGTGGTAGTCGGGGTCGTCCAAAATAGACTCAATCAGAAATAGGTTATCTAAAGAGTCGTCTACAGCCAGGATGGCAAAGGGTTCATGGGAAGGATCCGGGGGCATTAGTTGGGTTAAGGCTATCGGTTCAGTGCTCTCTACTCTATGGTAGCGAGCGAGCGGAGTGAGAAAAAGGGTATAGAGACTTCCCTTAGAAATGCCACAGTACCCTGCTGATGCCCTCTATCCTGAGGCGTAGCTTAGTTTTTCTAGACTAGCGCTTAGCAGCGGACTCAAGACAGTCCCCAGCGATGCCTCCGGTGCCCCTTAAAGACCACAAAAGCAGCCGCTGATCAGTAGTCTCAAGACCATTGAGACAGGTAAACCGTTACTTGTATTCCCAGGCCTACAGGTAGCCCAACGGCAGGTCTTCGGGGTACACCGTTTGGAGGGATTCTATCGCGTGCTGAGTGCGGGGCCCCATAATGCCGTCGATAGCGCCGCTGTAGACCCCCACCCGCTTTAGGTAAGCCTGAAGGGCCTTGGTGCGATGCTGTAAATCGTTCCAGAGGGTATCCACCCAGGTTTGGCCAATGATGCGCCGCAGTTTGCCCTGCTGCTGTTTGAGCGCCTCCTCGGGCAGCAGGTTGAGGTGTCCACCCACCCAGTCGTCGGCTTCGTCTAGCCAAAAGCTCAGCAGCGGGTCGTCAACGGCCTGGGCCAAAATGGTGCCCAGGCGATCTTCGTCAGCGTCCGATAGGGTGGGTTGCAGGGCCAGGGTACAGTACTCAATTAGCGTCGGCCGATGTCGCTGCAATGCTTGTCTGAGGCCGTCAATAGGGGCCTCTCCGCTCGCCGTCAGCAAAGCGGCCCAGGGATCGGGGGCACCAGAGTCCACTACCATAAGCGGATCGTCTAAGGGTGCCGTCGCGTGTTTTGTATTCATTACTCCTCGCGTGCCTCCGTAGGGAAAGCAGGTAGACAGGTTAGGTGGGTACCAAGTGGGCGTGGGTGGGCGTTAGTAGGCGTGGGTGGATACTTAATCGGGGGGCTGGTCAAGGTGGTCTAGTCACGATCGGTGGAGGGCCGCTTCTGCTTCTATATGGATTGGCTGGATTGGCCTTGAGTTGGCTGCTTACCCCAGGGCAGAGGCGATGCGTGAGGACTTAGCCTTGCCCTCACTGGTCAGGGCCGGTGGCAGGGCAAAGCAATGTGCCCCCGCCCGCCCCCGGAGAACCACAGCGTAGACCAGCCGAGCGCTCAGCCGGAGTCAACCCCAACTGGCAAACCCAGCCGGCCAGCCAACCACTGTACCTGGGGTAACTCTACCTGGGGCAATGGGGGCTGCCTCGGTAGCAGGGCTCGGCGATCGCCACGCTAGTGTATTAGTGACCTGGCCTCTAGGGTTGTGACAGGGGATCGTTACTTTTTTTAAGATCTTTTTTGGCGACAGTTTCCGCAATTTTATTTGTCACATTGGAGCAGCCTATATCACTTGTTGAATGAGTGATGCCGCACCTAATGCCAAAGGGAATATGAGCCAATCTGACGACACCAGTGGTTTTAACGAGGTCTGCTTACCAGCCGACGCTCCTGCCCAAGACGTGTTCGATCAAGCGCTGAATGAGATCCTCGGCAAAGACAACCCCCACGCTTACCCCATTCTGAGTGCGATTCAGAGAACCCTAAGGCAATACCGCCTAGAGACCCAGTTCGAAGCCCATGAAATTCTCCACGAGGCCTATCTGCGGGGCAAAAAAAAGCTCCAGGCCGGCGAGGTGGTTCGCAACCCCTACGCCTGGCTCAAGGCAACGGCCTTCAACGTCATCTACGAACGCAAGCGTAAGCACCGGGCCAGTGCCACGGACCCCCAGGTGATCGAGGCAGTTCTGCCTGACCCCCGGCTCAACCTGATGCAGCAGCAGGTGATCACCGAAGAGCTAGACCTGCTCTACCAGGCGCTGCACCTGCTCAACCAGGAAGACCCCGAGGGCACCTGCCTCCTTTACCTGCGCACGGTGCAGGGCTGGTCGTGGAGCCAAATTAGCCAGTGGCTGATCGCCCAGGGACGCCCCGTCGCCACCGAAGCCGCGCTGCGGCAGCGGGCCTCACGGGCGAAGCGCCGCCTGCGGACTATTTTTTGGCAGCGCATTTACCCGGGCAGCGCGCCCTCTATAGGGTTGGCTAGCTCGCTCAGGCCATAATTAATCGGCCCATTGCCAAAGCTAGAGCGTTTAGCTCGGCCGTAACGACCTGATTAGTCCTCCTCCAGGGGGCTTGACCGGGAGGACGTCTGCTACAGTCTCTGGCGTCGCTGGCCGATGCGCCCTACCAACGGCGGTAAAACAACTGCCCCTGGCAGTCCCTCAGCGCAGTCCCTCAGCGCGGTCCCTTAGCAAGGTGGTCCCTAGCAAGGTGGCCCCTAGAACGGCATGATGAGGGTACTAGCCGAGGAAGGTAAGCCATGGAAACACTATTGACGCGGCTGCGCGGCTCCAAATTCCTGCTGTGGGGCATTGTCGGCGCTCTGCTGGTCGGTATGCTGATTCCGCTGCTGCTGCTGCTGCCCCGGCGCAACCAGGCCAGCCCCCCCGTCAGCGTCGAGGCCCATCAGACTGTCATCTCAGACGTGATTACCTCGATGGACCGGGCCAGCCTGATTGGGTCTTCACCCACCAAGGGCAACCCCAACGCGGCCATTGTGCTGTTTAAATTCTCCGACTTTCAGTGCCCCTACTGCATCGTAGCGGCGGGCTACATGAAAGATTTTGTCGGCAACCACGAAAACGACCTGCTCTACGTCTATAAGCATTTTCCGCTCACTCAAATTCATCCCGAGGCGATGCCGTCGGCGAAGGCAGCCTGGGCGGCGGGGCAGCAGGGGCAGTTTTGGCTTTACCACGACGGCCTGTTTGTCAACCAAAACCGCCTGGGTGAAGATCTCTACGTTGAGCTGGCCGAGGCCATGCAGCTGGATATGGCGCAGTTTAACCGCGATCGCGCCAGCACCGAGGCCGCCGCCGCCATTCAGCAAGACCTCGAGCTAGCCCAGCGGCTTCAGCTTGAAGGCACCCCCTCGTTCATCATGAATGACCTGCTGATTCCGGGCGGCGCACCGCCGCAGCTGTTTGAGGAAATCTTTACCCAGATCGACGGGCTGATTAAGTCCCGAGAGACGCTGTAGGGGAAGGCCACCGATCGCGTGGGGGCCAGGTCGTTGGCCGCTCTAGCCCTGGCCCTAGGAGTCTGCCAGTTCGGCCAACAGCGCTTCGGCAACATCAGAGGTGACCGGCGCATTGAACAAATAGCCCTGGCCCAGCTGGCAGCCCAGCGCTTTGAGCTGTTCTAGCTGTTCTAGGGTTTCGATGCCTTCGGCGATGGTGGTCAGGCCCAGCTGCTGAGACAGGTTAATAATGGTTCTCGCCATGCTGAGATTGCGATGGCTCTCCGACAGGTTGCTCACAAACGAACGATCGATTTTGAGGTTGTTGACCGAGAGGCGATGCAGATAGCTGAGGGACGAAAACCCGGTGCCAAAGTCGTCAATGCTGATCTGTATCCCCAGATGATTGAGCTGCTGAAGCCGCTGGTTGATGACCTCAATATCTTCCATAAACATGCTCTCGGTAATTTCGAGCGCCAGGCAGCTCCCCGCCAGTCCCGTTGCGGCCAGGGTTTGCTCGACCTGGGCGACCAGGTTCGCCTCTTTGAGTTGAACAACCGAGAGGTTGACGCTCATTTTAAGCGTTGCTAACCCTGGAAACTGCGCTTGCCAGGTGACTAACTGCTGGCAGGCAGTCTTTAAAATCCAGGTCCCCAGGGGCACTATCAGCCCCGTGTCTTCGGCAATGGGGATAAAGTCAGCCGGAGAGATCATGCCCTGCTCGGGATGGTGCCAGCGCACCAGAGCCTCAAAGCCCACCAGACGGCCTGTGGCCAGCTCGACGATGGGCTGATAGCGCAGGGTCAACTCCTGCTGAGCGATCGCCAGGCGCAGGGCGTTTTCCATTTCTAGCCGCTGCAACACCTGCTGGTGCATGACTTGGTTGAAGATGACGTAGCCCAGCTGACCCGCCTGCTTGGCCGAGTACATGGCAATCTCGGCATCGCGCAGCATGTCTAGGCCCTCGCTGTAGCTGCGATCGCCCAGCACAATGCCAATACTGGCGCCCACGACCACCTCCTGGCGACCCAGAGCGATCGCGGATTGAAAACTGACTAAAACCCGCTCGGCCGTGCGCACCGCCACCGACAGGTCGTCAATATCCTCCAGCAGCAGCACAAATTCGTCGCCACCTACCCGAGCGGCCAGGTCGAGGCTGCCAATGGCCGCCCGCAGCCGTTGGGTAATCAGCTTGAGGAGGCAATCGCCCGCCTGATGGCCCAGGCTGTCGTTGATGATCTTAAAGCGATCGAGGTCGATGAGCAGCACGGCAAAACGCTCGCTATCGTGCTGCTGAACCCGCTTGATGGCCAGGTTTAACCGCTCTATGAGCAGGCTGCGGTTGGGCAGCCCGGTCAGGCCATCGTGGGTGGCGTCGTGCTCCATTTGCTGCAGCATTCGCACCTTGTCGGTGATGTCCCTAGAGCTGGTTTGCAGATAGGTCGGCACCCCCTGGTCAGAATAAATTACCTTAATCAAGGTTTCTAGCCAGATGTAGCGCCGGTTTTTGCAGCGCGCCCGGTAGGTAATGGCGCCCGAAGCCGGGTGCTGAATCGCCTGCTGAAACTGAGGACGAATCAGGGGGCGATCTTCGGGGTGGCACTGGCGGTAGGGGTCACTTCCGATCAGTTCTTCAGGCTGGAAGCCCAGGAGCGCTTCGCAGGAGGGGCTGAGGTAGATAAATTTGCCCGCCAGGTCGTGGAGACAGACGAGGTCTTTGCCATTCTCTGCCAGCAGCCGAAACCGGGCCTCACTCTGTTGCAAGGCCTCTTCAGCGGTCTGGCGTTCGAGTTCGGCGGCGGCGCGGTTGGCAAAAATTTGCAGAATGGTGGTGTAGTCGATGCGATCGCGCAGGGGTCGCTTACTCATGACGCAGAGCAACCCCAGCACATCGCCCCCGGCATTGGTCATCGTTACGCCCACGTACCCCTCCAATGCCAGTCGTTGGAGAAAGGGATTGGTTGGAAACTCCTGGGCAACTTGAGACGTGCAGCGATGAAACCCGTGCTCAAGCACGTAGGCACAGGGCATCTCCGTAGGGGCGATCACAATGTTGGGCTGGAGCTTACCCTCGTACCAAAACGCCAGGGTGTGCATTCCCCCCTCGCCACAGCTCGCCACGTAGACACAGTCGGCATCAAAGGCGGAGGCCAGGTGCCCCACCAGCTGCTGAAAAAAGGCCTCCCCGGTAACGGCGGCCGTTCCCGCCACAAGTTTTTGCAGGGCATCGGTGGCCTGCTTTAGCTCGGTAATATCGCGCTCGATCACCACGTAGCGATAAACATCACCCGCTTCATCCAGAATGGGAAACGAGCGGTTCCAGATCCAGCGGGTGTGGCCATCGGCACCTACAAACCGATATTCATCATTAAAGAAGGCTTTGCCCTCTAGCTCTAACTCAAATTTTTCCCTGACCCAGGCCCGATCGTCGGGGTGAACATACTCCAGCCAGGCCCCAGGGACATGGTTGTCGGCCACCACGTTGCGGTAGATCTCGGCAAATCGGTTGTTGGAGTAAATCAGCCTGCCGGTGCTAAGCTCTCGCAGCAGCAGCGAATCTTCAATGCCGTCTACAATTTGCCGCAGCTGTTCATGACTGCGTCGCAGAGACTGCCCCATGCGCCGTTTGGTCTGAAGCTCTTGCTTCAGCTGGGTGTTGCGCTTGCGTAACTCCGTTTCTTGGGCAAATAGATTGGCGATCAGCTGGGTAAACGCCTCGGTCAGCCTAGAGACTTCGTTGTGGCCCCTAACCGGGGGCAACACCACCTGACGGTTGCCGTCCCGAATTTGGTCGGCGGCGGCGGCAATCTGCAGCAGCGGCTTGGTAATTCGGTAGGCCGCAATCCAGCCGATGGCCACAAACCCACTCCCCAGGGCCAGCCCCCCCAGCAAAATTTGCCAAAACAAAGCCCGCGCTGGCCCAAACGCGGTGCCGATCGGCTCGTGGACTAAGATCGTCCAGCCGAGGCCAGGATAGCTGCGGTACCCCTGACTGCTTACGAACCCGACGAGGTAGCGTTGGCCATCGGGCCAGCGCTCAACGGTAAAACCCTCTGACTGCGCTCGGGCCAGGTTGAGGCTGTCTAGGGTTAACTGCCGCCCCTGCAAATCTGCGGGGCCAAGAATAACCTGACCAAAGGCATCGACGATAAAGACCGATTTGTTGCTGGCAGTTGGCCCATTCATGAGAGAGGCCGCCACCCCCTCCACCCATTCCCAGGTGATATGGGCACCCAAAACTCCCTCGGGTTCCCCCCGATCGCCATAGATCGGGGCCGCCACATCCAGCAGGCGCAGCGGGGCGTCATTGACCGCACGGGGCAAGACTTGACTCAGCAGCAGGGCCTCGTGCACATCTCCCACAAAGGGTCGGTCTTGGGCCTGCACAAACCAATCTCGCTGGGCTACGCTTACCCCCTCCAGTAGCCCCTTAGTGCTGACCTGCACCACGCCCTCTTGGTCGGCAAAGCCAATCCAGGCATAGTCTGGGTAGGTGCTCTGGAGCCGTTCGAGCAAGGACTGCCGGTCTACATCAGTCTGCGTAAACCCCCGCACCATCTTAAATTCGGCAATGATTTGAATCTCACGGTAGCGCTCAAACAGGCTCCGATCTAAGGCCCCAGCCAGTTGGTTGGCCATTAGGGCCAGGTTATGGCCCATATCGCGCTCGATATGCTGCTCAGCAAGACTGCCGGCCACCCCACCTAAAACCATCGAAAAAAAGAGCGTGATACCGCTAAAGACAATCCCTAAGCGGATTCCCAGGCTGCTGTTGACCCAGGAAGGAAGAAATCGTTGCATACAGGTAACAAAGTCGAGGTGGGGTTAAGCAGCCTGAGGACCAGGGCTCCCAAGGTTGCGTTAAGACTGGTGCAATGGGTTAAAGGCATTTGAGTGGGGGTGGTATCGCTACAGCGAACAAGCAATAGCGAGCCAGAGTAAACTAGAGCAAGTAAGGCAGGACAACGAACCAGTTGAGATGTCATGGGTGAGCCCACTGATTTTGCAGCAACCAGAACGATCGCCTAGCCAAACCAAATCAAAACTCCCTAGACTGGCCCCTCGTAACCAGTAATTTCTCGGACAAGAGCATCTACCCAATGGCTAGAAACATGAGGAATATCTATAGATATTTCGACAATTTGATGCCAGGCTCTTGGCTTTAAATTAATAAAAACACAGTATTGGGCATTTTGAGTGTTCCCGCTTCACGGGTTTCTTATGCACCGATAAAACCCCAAAAACTTTAAGGGAAGCTAAAGCTTGGCAACTCTAGCTCCGATTGACCCGTGCAACCCAGGGCCGTAGCTACCGCCCCGTCTAGGGCTCGTTTCATGACTACAGTCCCTGTCCTGACATGGCTTTACGGGGGCACCGTCGGAGTGTAGCTATGCCAGTCTAATGTGACAGTTGGCCCGGCTGCCCCGTTGAAACGATCGCTTTGACACCTTTAACAGGCCTTAGAAACCACCCTCACGGTCTGCGTCGGAGGCTACAAGGACTGTCCTCTCTGCATCACAGCCATTGAAGGCAGCAGTTCAACGGATTCTGTCGTATCGCCCACTACACAAAGTGTCATGGCCTACTCAAAGAGAACCTATCCCCCAGCGCTACAACAGTGTCATGGCGCAAGCGACACATCTGCTTCTCCGCCATACCCATCCCGACCTAATGGCATTGACTCAAACCGTTTTGGGTGGGCTTTTCAACCACAGACAGTCAACAACACACAGTTTGCATTTGGAGAATGACCATGAAAATCCGTTCTATCGCCGCGATCGCGTTGGGTATCACCGCTGCTTCTCTAACCGCTCTGCCGATGGCCGCTAATGCTCAGAACGCTGGCACCGACCTCAACTACGTCGGCGTAGGTGTCGGCATCAGTGACGACATTGGCCTCTCTATCAACAGCAAGGTTACCGTAGCCGACAACATCTCGGTGCGCCCCGGTGTGATCAGCGACCTCGACTTCAATGGCGATGATGGTGAAACCGTCTTCCTGCTGCCCGTGACCTACGACTTAAACGCCGTTACCCCCAACGGTCGTCTGCTGCCCTACGTTGGCGGTGGCCTAGCGGTCTCTACCCAAGGCTCTACTTCGGTTGGTCCTATGCTCACCGGTGGGGTTGACTACCGCATCACCGAGCGCATCGTCGCCAATGGTGCTGTCAACGTGTCGTTCTATGACAACACCCAGGTCAATGGCTCTGTCGGTCTAGGCTACACCTTCTAAGCCTTAGACCTCCTACTCTGAACCAGCAATCGAGGGATCGGTGGAGCTTCCGCCGATCCCTTTTCTTTGGTTTTTCTAGAGTGGGGGAACTAAAAAACCGCCGTAGGCCGAATAGTGCTTACGACGGTTGTATTGCCGATGGGGTGTTACTCCAGGTAAATCGAGGTTGCGGCCCATGCCCTGGATCCACCAATTTTAGTGCCGCTGGCGGTGCGCAACCAGATATGGGCGCGATCGGGTTCGGTAGGGCTGCTAAGCGACGCCCAGAGTTTTTGAATCCTTTTCGCTGTTTCAATCTTGACCACTTCACGTTGAACGAGAAACGCCGGGGTTATGGTCACGACCAAAACTGAAGCGTCTTCAGGGGACAGCGCGGTTTCGCTGATGATTGTTTTGGCAGGATCCAATTCAGCAATGCGCTGGTTAAAGCGATTGAGCGCGCCGACCTGGCCTTGGGATTTGTGCTTGAGAGCGATGAGTTTGTTTTTGGAATACTCATCGCGCTTAGCCTGGGCTTCAGCGTAAGTTGGATCCTCTTGCGGCACCCGTTCCAGATCATCAATGGCGCGTTGCCATTTGTTGGCGACGGTGGCCCACTGCTCTGGTGTGGCAGCAGTCTGGGCGGCAACGGCAGCGGTATAACCTTGGGTCTTACCTTGGGCTAGATAGTCAGGGGTTGGGGTTGGGGTTGGGACGCTGGCAGTGCAGCTGGCTAGAGCTAGGGCAATCGCTGCGGGAAGGATGGTGCGGTGGGTGGACATAGCAATGGGTGGCGGCGACTACGGCTGTAGTTTACTTAGTAGTTGAACAAGACAGCAGCTCACAGAGGATCCCAACAAGCGTCAGGGCTCTTCTGTAAGCATGGGGTGGTGCTAGGCGTTGTGAGGCATGTATTCCGACCTGGACTGTGCTGCGATCGAGCCAGATTTGCCTAGCGATTAAATTGAGTGAAAAAACCGAACTCAATCTGCACTCAAAACTGTATCCAGCCACCCCCAATCGCACCCAACGCTAAAAGAAACGCCTTCCCAGAAAGCTTTCTGGAAAGGCGTTTTGCCTATGGAGCTAAGCGGATTCGAACCGCTGACCCCTTGCATGCCATGCAAGTGCTCTACCAACTGAGCTATAGCCCCGAGTGCGTCAACCCTTACGATGAGCGCATCAACAATAGTGACCCAAGGGGGGTACCCTCGTCAACCCCAATTTTTGTTCTAGGGAGCCATGAAGGGCAACCATCCGCGATAGAGTCAGGGAGAATGTAGCGTTACCTTGGCGATGGCAATGGTTTTCCGTGGTTCTTCCCCTCCCCCCGATGCCGATGTGGTGCAGGACATACTGCTCAAGCTGCGGCGCAAAGAAGGCACCTGGGTGGACTGGGCCCAGGGCTGTCAGACCCTGCAAAAGGCGGGGCTAAACCCTCAGCAGATTTTTGAAGAGACTGGGTTTGAGCCGATTCAGCAGAACCAAATTGTGGTGGCGGAGCAGGTCTACCAGTCGGCCGTCAAAGTGGGGGTGGCCGACGCGACCAAGGCCCACTTCACTCGGCAGGGCAGCGATTCGCTCTACGAACTGCGGATTCTCTCCCAGAGCGATCGCGCCAGTACGGCTGACTTTATCCTGCAGCACGGCCTTGATTCCGACGAGGTGCGCGACCTGGTCAAGCCGATCAAAGAATATGCCTACCGTAAGGAGAACCCAGCGGGGTTTGGCGACGGGCCGGGGGATGCGATCGCGTACCACTTCTGGAAGCTGGCCCGCCAAAAGGACGATCTCGCCGATCGCTCGCGGCTGATTGCCCAGGGCCTGCGCTATGCCGAAAGCCCCACCGCCCGCCAGCACATTGAAAAGCTGCTGACCGACTTTACTGTGGTCAAAAGCCGTCCGGCCCCCCGCCTGCCCCTGTACCGGCTCGAGTCCGAGAGCGAGCTGCCGCGCGTGATCCCCGTGGTGGGTCAGATGCCGCTGGCGATCGATGATCTCAAGGCGGTACCGGTGGTGGTTGCCGACGGCCCCTTCAGCCTGGTCAGCGCTAACGGAGCCAGCGCGTGGATTGCGGTGCCCGGCTGGCAGGTCATTTTTCGGGCCGAAGACCCGGTGGGGCTGCTAACCCAGGCCCGTCAGCTGCCCAGTTACCCCGCCGATGCCGCCGATGAGGCGGTGCTGGTGGTGGTCGATCGCGGCGATCGCGACTGGATCGACGACAGCTACTTTCTCACCGCCAAGAACGAGCAGCTGACCCTGACCTGGTCCCCCAGCCCGCTGGAGACCCCGATCCTGGGGAAGGTGATTCTCATTCTGCGGCCCAAGCGCGTTTTGGATGAAGACTACAACCGCGAACTCTGGCAGCTAGACGAATAGGAGACCGTTATGGGCCTGGAACGACGTTTATCTCGCGATATGTTTTTGAATACCGAAATTGTGGAGCTGCGACAAATGTGCTTCACCCCTGGTCGCATGTTTGAGCCCGGTAAGTACATCGCGGGCGACCTACCCGACACGGCATTTGAAATGGGCCTGGTCGAAAAGCTGCCCCCGGTGCGAGGTAAGAGTGAGGAATTGGGGGATCCGCCAGGAGAGCAATGAGGAAGGTGGGGGAGATGAGGGGATGAGGGAGAGCTACCTTCCTCACCTCCTCATCTTCCTCATCTCTCCACCTTTTCATCTTTCCTATCTCTCCCCATCCCCTAACCATCGTTCAAACTTTTAAAACAACGTGCCCCAGGCTACAGCGGCCCCTGCCGCCAACCTCGACAACAGAGAACATAGTTCTGTGTGGTTGCTGAGCCATGGCCGTGACATCCTTAACGCCCCGGGAATTGCCTCAGCTGCAACGCCCCCAGATTATTGTCTGTGGCCTGGGGCGCACGGGGTTGCGAATTTTTAACCTGCTGCGGCAGCAGGGGGCGACGGTGGTGGGCATCAGCTACCATCCCATGCCAGAGGCAGGCGGTGAGGTGGTGGTGGGGGAGCTGCGATCGCCCGCCACCCTCACCCAGGCCGGTATTCACCAGGCCCAAACCCTGGTGCTGGCCACCTCCGACGATGCCCTCAACCTGGCCATTCTGACCCAGGCGCGCATTCTCAACCCCGATATTCGCATCATCAACCGCCTGTTCAACATCAGCCTGGGCGAGCGCCTCGACCACACCCTGCCCCACCACGTCAGCCTCAGCTCGGCGGCGCTGGCGGCTCCTCTGTTTGCCTTTGCGGCCCGGGGCAACCGGGCTATTGGCCAACTGCGCCTGTTTGACCTCACCTGGCCCATGTACGAAGAGGTGATCGATGCCGCCCATCCCTGGCACGGCAAGCCGCTCAGAGCCTTATGGAACAACCGATCCCAGCTGTTGATTCACTACCATTCGGCCCGCCGTCCCATTGATTTAGTTACCGCGGTGGTAGCGGGGGAGGTGCTGCAGGTGGGCGATCGCATTGTCGTCGCCACCAAGCCCCAGCAGCCCATGCTCAAATCTCGCCATGTGGCTCAGTTTTGGCAACGGCTGCTGGTCACCCTCGACCACGGTCGCCGCCGCGCCCGCGCCACCCTGACGGTGATTTTGGCCCTGCTGATTACCATCGGCCTGGCCACCTTTACCTACCTCTGGCACGACCTCAACACCAGCTGGGTCGATGCCCTCTACTTCTCTGTAGGCATGATTACTGGAGCCGGGGGCCAAGAGCAGGTGGCCGAAGAGGCCCCCGCCACCATCAAAGTCTTTACCGCCGTCATGATGCTGGTAGGGGCCGGGGTGATCGGCATCTGCTACGCCCTGCTCAACGACTTTATTTTGGGCTCTCACTTTCAGAGCCTGTGGAGCGTGGCCCGCATGCCCCGCCAGCACCACTACATTGTCTGCGGGCTGGGGGGCGTGGGCTATCGCATTGCCACCCACCTGCACCAAACCGGGCACCAGGTGGCCGTGGTTGAGCAAGATGCCCACAACCGCTTTTTGCCGGCGGTCAAGGCGCTCAAGATTCCGGTAATTATTGCCGATGCCAATCTCACCTCAACCCTAGAAACCGTGAACCTGGCCTCTGCTCAGGCGCTACTGGTGGTCACCAGCGACGACACCGTAAATTTAGAAATTGCCCTCACTGCCCGCAGCCTTGGCCCCCAGGTGCCGGCGGTGGTGCGCATTTACGATGCTGAGTTTGCCCACCAGGTGCAGCAGGTCTTTGAGTTCGACCAGGTGCTCAGCCCTATGGATTTGGCCGCCCCCACCTTTGCCGCCGCCGCCCTAGGGGGTCGTATTTTGGGCAACGGCATGGCTGGGGATCGACTGTGGGTGGCGATCGCGACCCTGATCACCCCCCACCATCCCTTCTACAATCAATCCATTCAGGCGGTGGCCAAACTGGCTCATTTGGTACCGCTGTACATCGAGAGCCGCGCTGGTCAGGGCTCAGCCCACGGGGGTCGGGCTCTCCACGGCTACGACCTCCTCGATGTGACCCTGGCCGATGGCGACGTGCTGTACCTCACCATGCCCGCCTATCGGCTCGACTGCTTGCAGTACACCCCGGCATCAGTGTCGGAGGAGATGAGGGGGTGAGGGAATGGGGGGATGGGGGGATGGGGGGGAAACCGGCAGTTGGGTGAGCCCCTAGCGCCTACGGAACTGGCCGGCAGCGATACAATACCTTCAGCAGCAACCCCCCAGTCACCAACCCACCAAGCACTATGGGGCGCACACCCACCCTGACCTACGATCGCGGCACGCTCATTCTCCACCCGCCGCCGCGAGGCAAAAGCTGGGTTGAGTTCGCCCACTGGGACGATCGCATTGAGAAATTCCGCATCCCTGCCCAGCAGTATCGAGATCTAGTTGAAACCCTGCGGGCCGAGCAGGTGCCCTTCAACGACCAGGCCCACACCTTCAAGCCCCTAGATCTTGATCCCCGGCTGAGTCTGACCCCCTACCCTCACCAGCAGGAGGCGCTCCAGGCCTGGACAGACCAACGCTGGCGCGGTGTGGTGGTACTGCCCACCGCCAGCGGCAAAACCTACCTGGCCCAAATGGCCATGCAAAAAACCCCTCGGCCCACGCTGATCACCGTGCCCACCCTAGATCTCATGCACCAGTGGTATGCCCACCTAAAAGCGGCCTTCCCTGACGTAGACGTGGGGCTACTGGGCGGGGGATCAAAGGATCGCACGCCAATTTTGGTGGCCACCTACGACAGCGCCGCCATCCACGCCGAGAACCTGGGCAACCAGTATGCCCTCCTGATCTGCGACGAGTGCCACCACCTGCCCAGCGACTTTAACCGAGTCATTGCCGAGTATTCCATTGCGCCCTACCGGCTGGGGCTGACCGCCACCCCCGATCGCGCCGATGGCCGCCACGACGACCTCACCCACCTGCTGGGGCCGGTGGTCTACGCCAGGTCAGCGACCGATCTCTCAGGCGATGCCCTGGCTCCGTTTCAGATTGTGCCGATCAAGGTCAAGCTCTCCAAGCAGGAGCGATCGCGCTACGACCAGCTGATTGCCCAGCGCAACCGGTTTTTGCAGGAGGCCAGCATCTGGCTCAGCTCGGCCCAGGGGTGGCAGCGGTTTGTGCGGGCCAGCGCCCAGTCGGCGGCGGGGCGGCGAGCGATGCTGGCCCACCGAGAGGCGCGGGCGATCGCCCTGGGCACCGAGGGCAAGCTGCGGGTGCTGGCCGATCTGCTGGCCCAGCACTACCCCGATCGCACCATTGTCTTTACCAATGACAACGCCACCGTCTACCAAATCTCCGAGACCTTTTTGATCCCCGCCATCACCCACCAAACGCCGGTCAAAGAGCGCCACGCGGTGCTTCAGGGGTTTCGCAGCGGTGAGTATCCCACCCTGGTGGTCAGCCATGTGCTGAACGAGGGGGTCGATGTGCCCGAGGCGAGGGTGGCTATTTTGCTCTCGGGCAGCGGTTCAATCCGCGAGTACGTGCAGCGTCTGGGGCGCATTTTGCGCAAGGGCAGCGGCAACAAGCAGGCGGTGCTCTACGAGGTGGTGGCCGAAGAAACCACCGAGGAAGCCATCTCCAGCCGTCGCCGCCAGGGGGTGCAGCGCCCGCCTGAGCGTTCCCATCAGCTTGAGCTGGTGCCGGTCAAGCCGGTGTATAGCGTTGATCCCCTGCCCTTGGTGCCCCGGGCGGCCGAAGCACCGGCACCCGATGGCGACCCGCCTGCCTAGGCCAGTTGGCGTGATCCCAAAGAAGTGGCCTTTTTTCGGCTCAGAAATGTTCCCAACCGCTATCTTAGTAGTAGGCTAAAGGCTTACAGGGTCAAGGTTAGCAGCGCTTGCGTCAAGACTAAAACCCTGCGCTCAATCTACGGCTTAACACCAAGTTTCAACCCTAGGTCTATCAATCGCGGGCTTCCCCCCACAGCCCATCCATGGTCTAGCGTCCCGCTGGTTATCGCCAGTGGACAAAACTGATGGGTTTGGTTACCCAGCCCAGCGATCTAGCTAACGTTGAAGCGTGACCACGGCGATCGCTCCCTCGCCTGCTCCACCTCGTTTTTATTTTTCCTTCCCTGTCGTCTTTCATGAGTCACCTGTTCGCCACGGCCCTGCTACTTACCCTCGGTGCTGGTTCGGTGGGGCTACTGACAGTATCCAATCAGCCCACCCTAGCCCATTCCGCTTACCCCAGCCCTATCCAGGCGGGCTTGCTCGGTTCTGGCGCAGCTGCGTCTGCCTTAGTCACTTACCTGGCCCAGATCGAGGTGCCAGCCACCTCAGCCCCAGGGGCCCAGGCGTTTGACACGATTGCGGCCGATATCTGTGTCAGTCTGCCCGACTGGCAGCGCCCCGCGGAGGTAGCTCAAGTCAAGCAGCTAGAGGCCATGCCCAACTACGGCGTAGCGCTCCAGAGCGATCCCCTGGCGGAACTGGCCAAAGCCTGGTGGAGCCACGAAATCTTTTCGTTCACCACCTACGGTCTCAGCGCCCGCACCGATCCCCTTTACCTGTCTGGGGTGTGGACGGCCCTAGATGACACCTGGGACTGCTACAACGGCGACCAGCCCGAGCAGATCAACCAGGGTGAACTGGCAGAAATGTGGCTGCTGCACCACCGACTGGTCAGCCTAGAATGGCAAGACGGCCAGTATCTGGTCACCGTTGAGCCTACGGATGCCGGGCTGCAGCTGGTGCAGTTTCCCCGCCGAGAAAGCGGCCAGGGATTGCCCTTAAGCATTATCACCACTACGGGCCAGGCCCTGGCGGTGATGTCAGGAGATTGGTAGGGTTAGGCCCGGCCAAGACGCCCATGCACAACAATCCCCACGGTTGATCAACCGGGGGGATTGTTGTATCAAGTCAAGGCATTAGCCCCTTAGAGGGCCGCAGGGGCGGCGGCTACGTCGAGCCAGCCGGCACTAAGCACCACGGTCAGGCCCATAAACAGCACGGTCAGGGTCCAGGTTACGCGGTTGAGGGTGGTTTCAGCACTTTTAGTGCTGGTAAACAGCTGAGCTTGACCGCCAAGGCCTCCTAAACCGTCGCCCTTGGGGCTGTGCAGCAGCACCAGAGCCGTCAGGCCCACGGCGGAAACCATCCAGATAACCTTCAAAATCGTGGTAACTATCATCGCGTTCTAGACTAACCTGCTCAAGATCATAGGGTGGGCCGTGGATGGAAAAGCGGCGGGCGATCGCTAGCATCGGTCGGCCCAGTCAACCTTAGCCCAACCTTCACTATACCCTAAGGCCCAGGGCAATACGGGGGCGCGATCGCCCTCAGCGGCGACTTAGAGCGAGAGCTTCACCGGGGTCCGGTTGTTGCGAATCTCGACATCGGCCGGCAAAAACATCGATCGCCCGGTCATTTCTGGCGGCTGGGGCAGGCCCAGAATTTGCAGAATGGTGGGAGCAATGTCCGACAGACGGCCGTCTTCTCTGAGGTTGACATCGCCGCCGTAGGCGGGCACCTTGAGCTTTTCCCCTTCCACCAGAATAAAAGGCACCGGGTTGGTGGTGTGGGCGGTCCAGGGCTTGTGGTTTTCATCCCACATCAGCTCGGCGTTGCCGTGGTCGGCAATGATAATGGCCGTGCCCCCCGCTTTGCCGATACTGTCGATCAGGCGGCCCAGCTCGTGGTCAACGGTCTGGAGGGCGGTCACGGTAGCATCTAGTTTGCCGGTGTGGCCCACCATGTCGGGGTTGGCGTAGTTAATGACCACGAGGGAATAGATGCCCTTTTCAATGGCGGCGGCGGCGGTATTGGTGACGGCCTCTGCCGACATGGCTGGAGCTTTGTCATAGGTAGCCACCATGGGGCTAGACACCAGCTCTCGGTCTTCGCCCTCCAGGGGTTCCTCTAGGCCGCCGTTAAAGAAATAGGTGACGTGGGCATACTTTTCGGTCTCGGCGGTGCGAAACTGCTTGAGGCCGTGGTTAGCGACCACTTCGCCCAAAATGTTGCTCAGGTTCTGGGGCTGAAACGCTACCTTCACCGGCATCTCTGGGTCGTACTGGGTCATGGTGACGAAGTTGGGCGGGGCGATCAGCTCGCGCTCGAAGCCTTTGAAGTTGGGATCAACCAGGGCCTGGGTGAGCTGACGCGCTCGGTCAGGGCGAAAATTGAAGAAAATCACGCCGTCCTCAGGGGCGATCGCCCCCGGTGCCAGGCGTACCGGTTCCACAAACTCGTCGTTAATCTCCTGGTCGTAGGAGGCCAGCAGGGCTTCCATGGCGGTTTGACCGCTGCCCTCGCCGGGATCGGTCATGACCCGATAGGCCTTTTCAACGCGATCCCAGCGGTTGTCGCGATCCATGGCGTAGTAGCGACCGCTGAGGGTCACCAGGCGACCCAAACCCAGCTGGTCTACGTAGTCCTGAATTTTTTGAACGGCCACCTTGGCCTCGGTGGGTTTGGTGTCGCGGCCGTCGGTAATCACGTGGATGCAGACTTCGTCGATATCTTGGGCTTTGGCCATCTCCAGCAGGCCAAACAGGTGCGACAGGTGTGAGTGCACCCCACCCTCAGAGCAAAGCCCAATCAGGTGCAGTTTGCTGTTGCGATAGCGTACTGCCTGACAGACCTCCAGCAGGGCCTCATTTTCTTGCAGCGTGCCGTCTTCCACCGCATCCGAAATCCGGACCAATTCCTGGGGCACAATCCGCCCAGCGCCAATGTTTAGATGGCCCACTTCGGAGTTGCCCATCTGGCCATCGGGTAGTCCCACATCTTTACCCGACGTGCGAATTAAGGTGTGGGGATAAGCGGCCCACAGGCTGTCCATAACCGGAGTCTTTGCGGCAGCAACGGCGTTGCCGTCGGTATTCTCCCGATATCCCCAGCCGTCGAGAATAATTAACACCATCGGCGGGATTGACGCTTGACTCATGGGTAAAAATCCTTGGGATTTGGACTAACGTCTCAGCAATCATACCATCCAGAAAATTAGCCCCAATTCTGCGCCAGGGCAGTGCTGGAATGGCAAATATGAACATTACGCCGGCAAAAAACCGCGCTGCAAAAATAGCTTAAAACCTTACCGGCAAGTAGAAATCTCACCTGAGAGCTAGGCTACTAGAATCTAAACCAACCATCAACCCTGTGATTGAGGTTTGGGCTTGACTTAAGAAAGATTTTTTATAAAAGGCATATTACTCTACTACCGGGTTATTTTGTAGCGCTAGCCTTGGCTTTGGCCTGCTGTTGCTGCCGTTTGGCCTCAGCTTTGGCCTTTTTCTCGGCGGCGATCGCCGCTAGCCGAGCGGCTTCTGCTTCCTCAGCCACTTTGTCCAGGTAGTAGTGATAATCGCCCCGGTACAGCCGCAGTTCGCCGTCGCGAATTTCGACAATTTTGGTCGCCACTCGAGAGATAAAGTAGCGATCGTGGGACACCAGCAGCACGGTGCCGTCGTAGTGCTGAAGGGCCTCTTCCAGCATTTCTTTAGCGGGAATATCCAGGTGGTTGGTGGGCTCGTCGAGCATCATCAGGTTGGCGGGGCGCAGCAGCATTTTGGCCAGGGCCAGACGGGCTTTTTCGCCACCGCTGAGGGCTTTGACCTGCTTAAAGGCCATATCGCCCGTGAAGAGGAACCGCCCCAGCAGGGTGCGCACTTCTTCGTTGGTCCAGTCGGGCACCTCGTCGTGGATGGTGGCGATCACGGTTTTCTCCAGGTCAAGGGCTTCGGCCTGGTTTTGCTCAAAATAGCTGGGGATCACGTTGTGGTTGCCCACTTCCACCTGGCCGTCGGTGGGGGTTTCGAGCCCCGCAATCATTCGCAGCAGGGTCGATTTGCCCGAACCGTTGTGGCCCAAAAAGGCGATGCGATCGCCCCGCTCAATCAACAAATTGGTCCCGAGGAACAGGATCTTCTCGTCGTAGCTGTGGGTGAGATCGCTAATGGTGACCACCTCGCGCCCGCTGCGGGGAGCGGGGGGAAAGCGAAAGTGCAGCGTGCGCACGCTGCCGGTGGGAGCTTCTATGCGCTCAACTTTGTCGAGCTGCTTTTCGCGGCTCTTGGCCTGGGTGCTGCGGGTGGCGCTGGCTCGAAAGCGATCGACAAAGGCCTGCTGTTTGGCAATTTCTTTTTGCTGGCGCTCAAAGGTGCTGAGCTGGGCAACTAGGGCTTCTTCTTTTTGGGTGAGGTAGGCGGTGTAGTTGCCCAGGTAGGTGGTAGAAACGCCCCGCTCGGTCTCCACAATTTGGGTACAGAGGCGATCGAGAAACTCGCGGTCGTGGGAGACGATCACCATGGGAGTGGTGAGCTTTTTGAGGTAGCCCTCCAGCCACTCGATGGTGTCGAGGTCAAGGTGGTTGGTGGGCTCGTCGAGCAGCAGCACGTCGGGAGCCTGGAGCAAAATTTTGCCCAGACCCATGCGCATCTGCCAGCCGCCGCTAAACTCGCTGACGTAGCGATCCCCGTCCGCCGCTTCAAACCCCATCTCAGGCAAAATTTTCTCAATCTGCGACTCTAGACCGTAGCCGCCTAGGGCGTCAAACCGCCGCTGGAGCTTGTCAAGCTCGTGGATGAGTCGATCGAGCTCGTCGGGGTCGGCCTGCTCCATCAGCGTGGGAATGTGGTGGAGCTTTGACTGAACGTCGTTGGCTTCTTTAAATACGGTCCAAAATTCGTCGCGCACGGTGTGGGTGGGGTCGACCTCGAACTCCTGGGAGAGGTAGGCGATTTTGAGGTCGGCGGGACGGATGATGGTGCCCGTGGTGGGTTCGATTTTGCCGGTAATAATTTTGAGCTGGGTCGATTTGCCGGCGCCGTTGACGCCGACTAGACCAATGCGATCGCCTGGTTTGACTTCCCAGTTCACGTCCTTAAGAACTTCCCCGGTGGGATAAATCTTGCTGATGTGCTCTAAACGCAGCATGGGAAAGCTCCAAAGGCGGGCGTAAACGAATCTTTACCAAAGGTAACGAAAAAAGGGGCCGGGTTGTCTACTTGTTGCCGACTTCTGAGCCATCTGACTAATTCATCTTTAGGAGAATAACAAAATCCACGAAAAAAAGGGACGCAGCAAGGCTGTGTCCCATCGCGTCTTTGGCAAGGGTTCAAGCCCTAGTCAGGCTACTTCTTCATGTCCTTTGCCATCTTGCGGAACATGTCGAGGTTAGTATCGCCCTTGCGGCGCTCGGCGCTGGCATCCTTCTTGACAACAGGCTGAATAGACACCTCAGAGGGGGCAATCTTTTCCACAGCTAGGCCCTGCTCTTGCAGCCGTTTGGCATCTAGTGCAGAAATTTGCCGAACGCTTTCTCTTTCTTCGGTGTCGCCCCGCTTTCTGGCGAAGGTGCGCCGCACGGTTTTAGACGAGCGCATGTACTCGATGTTGCCATAGCTCTTGGCGTCGTCATCGCTCAAAAAATAAGCTCCCCCGACCTGCTTAATGGTGGGCTGCTGAGCAGCGGGTTGCCGCCGCACGGGCCGATCGGCTTCTCCAGGGTTCTTAGCTTTGCCGCCAAACAGGCCGCGAATAAATCCAGTCATGAAGCTCTCCTGCGTCTGTAGATAGTAGGGTCAAATAAGCCAAGCCCGCGGGCAAAGCGCCCTTGAGCAGGGCAGATGGCCAGACTGGACTTAGCTGAAGGTTTGTTAACTACTATGTTAACTTTTGTCGGCATAAAAGACGGAGTAAATTGGCTTAATCCGCGTTTTGCATCAGGTTGGGCGTTTATGAGAACGGTTTCTGAATTAAGAAACAGCAGCTAGCTCTTTTTGACGCATGGGGCAGGGCGAAGGCAAAGAAATACTAGAGTGGATAAGGACGTTTCGCTGCCCGCTTTCATGGTTGCCTCCCCGCCTTCACCCTTTGCCGCCGCTGTGCCCGTCGATCGCATTCGCTACAACGAGCAGGGGCTAGTGCCCGCCATCGTGCAAGACTACCTCGACGGCACCGTGCTGATGATGGCCTGGATGAACGCCGAATCGCTGCAAAGAACCCTAGACAGCGGCGAAACCTGGTTCTGGAGCCGATCGCGCCAGGAATTCTGGCACAAGGGCGCCACCTCAGGCCATGTCCAAAGGGTGCGGGC
>DASQNN010000065.1:0-23663 GCA_035644955.1 Nodosilinea sp.
CTGCCGGAGCAAGACTATCAGCTGCAAATGCTGGTCAACCTGTCTGAAACCTACAACGCCAACAAGCAGCGGCTAGAAGATACTTCACAAAGCCTCAAGTATGCGGCCTACACCATCTGGGGCACAACTGCTATCATGCTGGTACATATCCTGGTAATTTACGTGGTTAATGGGTCATCTTCTGGGTTAATCTAGACGGCATTCTAGAGCCTCTGGCTAGAAGCACTGACGCTAACGTTTTTGACCCCCTTCAGCGGGAACCAGTATGAGTGATGGACAGCAAGAAACGACCCTGGAACGGCGTGTGGCGTTGCCAGAACCCGACGTGAGCAACATCACCGTGCTCACCGAAAGCCTGCCCAACGAGCCGGTGCTGCCCTGGCACCACTTCGACTCTCCCTGGTTAGAGCGCGACGACGAAGCGGCCCCGGCTGAACCTGATTCTGAGGATTCCCCAACGGGTAGCACCGATGCTGAACCCACTGAGCAGCTGACGCTGGATCTAGAGGTGCTGGTAGGTGTCCTAGACGATAAGCTCAACGACGATGAGCCCAGAGACGACGAGCCCAAGGGCGCTGCCGCTTAGAGCAAGGTACAGCTGCCCTCCCGTCAGTTAGGCCATTTAAGCCAGTTAGGACATCGATAAAGGGCCCCGGAGCGATCGCTATGGGCAATTGTTGAAGATTGCACAGCCGGGACGGCTATCCCACAAGAATTTCCCAGAGAATCCCAAGACTCAAATGACCACCCTTTTGTGGGATGGGCCTCTGGCCTGTCTCCCATGGTTGGCACTATCTTGGGTTACATCAGACCCAGCTGGGGTTTTTCGCTGTAGGTAATCCAGTGAAGGTTTAGCGTTTTAAGAATATCGACTAGCTGATCAAAATCGGGCGGCTTGGCAATGTAGGCATTGGCACCCAAGTCGTAGAGGCGATTGACGTCAGTGTATTCTCTCGATGAGGTCAGCGCCACCACGGGCAAGCGCCGGAGTTGGGGCTGTTGCCGAATCCAGGCCAGTACTTCGGCCCCCGATCGCCGCGGCAGCTTGAGATCGAGCAGCACAAATACAGGCAGCGGATAGGTGGCGCGATCGCTGTAAGGCGCTTCTCCAGAGAGGTACTGAAGCGCTGCATCGCCGTTGCTGACCACCTGTACCAGGGTGGTGATGTTAGCTTTGCGAAAGGCCCGCTGAACTAAAAAAACATCCTTAGGGTTGTCTTCGACCAGTAGAATCGTGTGTTCTGTGCTCATGGGAGAGAGGCGGCCGGGAGTAATAATTGCTTTAGTTCAGGGAGAACAGGAAAAATTATGCACACTATTCAGTATGACAACTCAAGGCCATAAGTTAGCGATGGCGCAAAAGAGATAAATTAAGACCTCGCCACCTAAACTGCGCGCGCCTCACGGTTCCACAGCCGGTAATTCCACCCAAAACCGGCTGCCCTGCCCCGGTTGAGATTCAACGCCTATCTGTCCACCCATTCGTTCTACGGCTTTGCGGGCGATCGCTAGCCCAATCCCAGTCCCTGGATAGTCGGCTTCGCTGTGCAGTCGAACAAAGGGGCTAAAGATTTGCGGTTGCTTGTCTAAGGCAATACCAATGCCATTGTCCTCCAGATATAGACGAACAATTGACGGTTCCCCTGCCGTTTCGCCCCGCCCATTCTCAGCCGCCCAGACTCGCACCTGGGGTTGCACACCATCGGTCACAAACTTAACCGCATTCGAGAGCAGGTTGATCAATACCTGATTGAGCATGGGACGATTGGCTCGAACCATCGGCAGCGGTTCTTCAACATCAATTTGGGCCTGTCGCTCTTGCAGCTCCGGCTTTAGGGTCATTAATACGTCTTTTAGGGCGAGGGATAGATTGACCGGCTCCAAGGCGACTTCAACCTGTCTCATGCGGCTGTAGGCCAAGAGGTCAGTAATGAGGGTATCCAGCTGTTTGGTGTTGGCTGCAATCCGCTGCAAGCACTCTGCGCTGCCCGCATCTAAGGAAGGACCAATGTCTTCTAACAGAATTTGAGCAAAGCCCTGAATGGCTCTCAGGGGAGCGCGCAAATCATGGGAGATGGAATAGGTAAACGCTTCAAGATCCTGATTTAACGCTTCCAGTTCGGCCGTTCGTTCTTGCACCCGTGCTTCTAGGGTGGCGTTGAGTTCCTGGAGGGCTACTTCAGCTTGTTTGCGCTCTGTGATGTCTTCGAGTAGACCGTCGACAACGGAAATCCCTTCTACCGTATTCAAGGTTGTGGTTAAAAGTGCCCAGAATTGAGTTCCATTGCTTTTGTGCAGCTGCACTTCCTGCTCCTGCTGCTGGGGGGGTGGCAAATCGCTCAAGAGTTTGTAGCAACGGTGAGTATCAATCAAGTTGAGTTCCCTTGCTTGAGCCAGCGACTCTGCCCCCAACAACTCTAAAAAAGCACGGTTTGCTTCCAGCAGGGTGCCCGCTGAATTAGCGCGGAAAATGCCGACTTTAACCTGATTTAGCAATCCCTGTAGGCGAATTTCTAGCAGGGCCGCTCGTTGTTGTACTTGCCGCCGCTCTAGCGCAATCCGAACGGCGATCGGTACACGGATGTAGCGATTGGGTTCTTTAAGAATGTAGTCATCGAGGCCGAGCTTCATGGCTTCCACGGCGACTTCCTCGGTGCCGGTATTGGTAAACATCACCACCGGGCAGCGGGGATACTGTTGTTTCACCGTTTCTAAAATGTCTAGCCCGGTCGTCCAGCGCAGTTGAAAGTCAGTCACCACGGCGTCGAAGTTGCCTGCTTTAATCGCCCGACTAAACTCACCGGAGCTGTTAATTTGCTGAACATCCAGTTGGTCAAATTCACGCTGCAATTCCCGTAGCACTAGGAGGCGATCGCTGCGGTTGTCGTCAATTAGAAGAATTCGGAGGGGTTGGGCCATGGGTTAAGTCATTTGACGGGGGAACAGCAATTGGCAACGCAATCCAGAACCGGCTCCCCTGGCCCAGTTGTGATTCCACACCGACTTGCCCGCCCATCCGCTCTAGCCCTTTGCGCACAATGGCTAAGCCAATGCCCGTGCCGGGGTAATTCTCTGCCCCATGTAGGCGTTCAAAGACGCGGAATACTCGCTCCTGGTGCTGGGGTGCAATGCCAATGCCGTTGTCTACGATCCACATTCGTATCCAGCGGCGCTCATTGTGATATGTTTCTTCGGCAAAAATATCTATCTGTGGTTGGGTACTGGGTTCAACAAACTTAATTGCGTTGCCGATCAGGTTGATCACGGCCTGAACGAGGGTTGAACGATGGGCCATGACCACAGGCAAGGCCATCGCCACCTCAATCTGAGCCTGCTTTTCCTGAATTTGAGCCGTTAGCTGCTTCAAAGCGTCTTCGACGACTTCAGCTAATTTTGTGGGCTGTAGACTAATTTGAGTACTAGTTAGACGGCTGTAGCTGAGTAAATCGCTGATCAGTCCATTCATCTGGGCCGCATCTTCCATGATCGAAGCGATATAGCTGCGGCCCAGGTCGTCTAGCTGCTCACCACAGTCTTCTAACAGAGCGCTGGCAAACCCATGGATGGTGCGCAGCGGTGCTCGCAAATCGTGGGAAACAGAGTAGGTAAACGCTTCTAGCTCCTGGTTGGTTTCCTCGAGCTGAGCGGTGCGATCGCTAACGCGCTGCTCGAGCAGCGCCGCATAGTCTTGGAGCTGAGTTCGAAGCCGAGTCTGCTGCAGGGCGATCGCCAGCTGGTTGGCCACCTCATAGGCAACATCCTGGGCTTCTCCGTCAAAGGAAGCCGGCTCCGTCGACGCTAGGTTGAGTTCGCCCACGAGGGTCTGGTCTACCCGCAGGGGCACAGTCAGACAGCTTAAAAAGCCCTGTGCTCTCAACCGCACCAGTATCGGTGGACAGGCTGCTGCTGTGGCCAGGTTTTGAACGTAGCGAGCACCGTGCAGCAGGCTCTGCTCAGGGGCAAAATCAGTAACGGTTAGACGAGTGCCCGCCGGCAGGGATAATTCTCCAGTCCGGCTATGGCCAGCCAATACCTGGGCGGTTTCAGCCTCTAGGTCAAACACGGCCACAAACCCCTGTTGAAACGGAACAATGTGGCCCATTTGGGCGAGGGCTTTGCCAATCAGCGCCCTGTCCGTCTCTGCGGTTAAAATTGCTCGGTCAATGTCGTGGAGCGCCGCTAGGCGTTGAGCGCTGCGTTGGAGTGAAATAGCCGATTTTTCAGCCTCTTGGGTTCTCAATTGGGCTGTTTGCAGGGCATTTTTGTAAACCCGCGACACCCATGAAATTTGGCGGTAGATGAAATAGGCAAGCACGGCACCGATGCCGACGGCCAAAATTAAACTGGTCAAAACAACGGATCGAGTCTTCGCCTGAGCCGTCTCGATGCGCTGGTTTCGCAGCTCCTCCTCCGTTGAAATAAATGCAGCGATCTGCTGCCGCATTTGATCCATCATCTGTTTTCGGCTTCTATGATTGGGCAAAGGTTCTACCTCGCCCCGTTGCCGACGGGCAATGGCAGGTATAACCTGTTGTTCCCACCGCTGAAAGGAGGCCGTTACTTTAACCACTTCCTGAACCTGGCTTGGATTGTCTGAAACCAGAGTCTTTAACGCCTCCAACCTGGGCGCAATTAACCGGTTGGCTTGCTCGTAGGGCTCCAAAAACTCTTGCTCGCCGGTCAGCAGATACCCCCGAAAGCCAGTCTCCATATCCAGCAACAGATTTTGCGTCGAGTTAGCTTGCGAAATTACTTCGCTTGTGTGGTTTACCCAGTTTAAAGCCGACAATAATCGAGTGATTTGCCAGATGGAGACACTTGACAAAAGCAGCAGTAGGACAACGGGGAGGGCGATCGCGCGGGTCAGCCTACGGCGAAACTGGTTTTGAGGAACGATCAGGATCATGCTTTTATGCTATTGCGCTGGCTAGATCGCCTGGGCGCTCCCCAGCCACGTCAGCTTGAGGGGCGAGGCGGCACGGCTGGTAAACCTCAGAGGCGAATGTCGGGACCAATCAGGTCGGAGAGTTTTTCCACATTGTAGAGCAGCATCGCAATGCGCTCTAGGCCCAGGCCCCAGGCCACGGTAGACTTTTCGCCGCAGCCCAGGGGTTCTAGCATCTCCTGGCGAAACAGGCCTGAGTTGCCCACTTCAAGGTAGCGATCGCTGGGCGGATGGTAGGCAAACACCTCCAGGGACGGCTCGGTGTAGGGGTTGTAGGTGGGCTTAAACTTGAGGTCTTTAAAGCCCAGGCGCTCGTAAAAATAGGTGAGGTAGCCCATCAGCGTGCGCACGCTGAGCAACTCGCCCACGACTACGCCTTCGATTTGGTGAAACTCGGCCAGGTGGGTGCGATCGACGGTTTCGTTGCGAAACACGCGGTCAATGGAAAAGTATTTGCCGTCTTGGCCCTGGAGCTGGTGCAGGCGACGAGCGGTGGAGGTGGTGGTGTGGGCGCGCAGAATGGCGCGGCTGGCTTCGGCCTCGGTCCACTGGCCGCCGTAGTTGGCCTCGTGCACCTGCTTTACCCGCTGCACCAGGGCTGCATCCCCTGGCAGGGGAAGGGTTTGGGGTTGGGCCAGGTAAAACGTATCCTGCACCTCGCGGGCCGGGTGATCCTGGGGGGTAAACAGAGCGTCGAAGTTCCAAAAGGCAGACTCGACTAGGTAGCCCGACATTTCGTCAAAGCCCATGTTGAGGAAGATATCGCGAATGCGCTGAATGCACTGGGTCAGAATGGTGGGCCGACCGTAGGCCAGATCGGGCACCTCGGCGTGAATATTGTAGGGTTTGAGGTCGACCTGGCGCCACTGACCCGATAGGATCAGCTCGCTGGTTAGAGTGGTCACCACATCCCCTAGCTCCAGGGTTTGCAGGGCGGGCAGCACCGTGAGGCTATAGTCTGACTCGACTCGGCTGGTGATGTACCCCTGCTGCTGTAGCCACTCTAGAGATGCTGAAGCGCTGCTGTCGAGGGGATGACCCGCCGCGATCGCCCCAAACACCCCCTGCCGCTGCTGGTAAGCCCCCAGCACCGACGACTTGAGTATCGCCACGACCCCTTCACCTTCGCCATCGACCAAATCTACCGCCTGCTCACGGCGCAGCGCCCCGTAGTTAAGGCTAAAGGCCGTGCCCAGCTCCGCCTGCAAAGTGGCGCGGTCTGTGCTTCCCCGCAGCAGCCGATCCGCCAGCGCAAAGCCCGGCAGCACGCCGTCTACGTCTTCTCCCTTGGCGGTCAAAACCCAGGTTTGCTGGGTGTGCTCCTGCCACTGCACGTAGCCGTTGAGGGCGCCGCTGCGCAAAAAACCGTTGATAAAGTTGACGTCAAAATTGGCCTGGGCGCAGAGCGATCGCAGACTGTCCACCGTTTTGTGGCTCTGCAAGAGAGCGACAAACTGTCGCTGTTTGCCGGTGAGCTGAAGCAGATCGAGCATAGCCAGGCCCTAAAAATCCCTCTCAGCCTACCAATCTTCAACCGTTCCCAACGGCCAGAATTGATGAAAAGATAGACACCAATGCCCCGTTTTTAAGCGGCCCCTTTCAAGCGACTCCTTTCAAGAGACCCCATCCCCATGACCGACGAACCAACGTTGCCCGCTGGCCCTAGCTTTGGCCTCACATTTTTGTACTATTTCTGCGGCACCGCCCTGGTCACCACGCTGCTGGCCGTTAAAACCCTGGGCATTGGTTTAGATACGGGTTTACCCAACCAGTACGGCATCTTGTTTGGGGCCGTAGGAGGTCTCCTAGGGGCCTTGATCAACCGCAGCGCCACGCTAGAACTGCCCATCAGCAGCCGCAAAACCTTTAAGCGCGAGCTCGATGCCGCCCTGGCCGAAATGGGCTATACCGAAAATACCGAAGCGGATTTAGACAACATTTTGGTCTACCAGCGGCCCTTTGTGCGCCAGCTGCTCTCAGGCCGCATTTACGTCCTGCTGGGAGAAAAGCGGGCTCAGATTAGCAGTCGGGCCACCCATATTCGCGGTGTGAAAAAGCGCCTTGAGACCAGCGGTATACGGTAGTGGCCTCACCCCCCTCCCCCCCTCACCCAATGCCTCGCAAACAAAAATACCCCCACCTGCTCGGCTCCAAATGGACGGCCCACCACCAGACCGAGGGCTGGCGGCACTTTCAGGTGGCCAATCGCAAGCAAGAGGGCGAGTGGGTGTTTGCCGAACTGGTGGCCTCCTGCGACCCGACGGTGCGCCTCTGGGTCAACGCCAAGCAGCTCAAGAACCGATCGCTTTGGCAGCCAGGGTGGCAACCGTTGAGCAACCTCGCGACAGAGGATGAGGAACCAGAATTCTGGTTACACTAGAGGTTAGGCGAGTTGAGCGTTGGGTTTTTGGCTGAGCTAAGCACGAAGACCTGAAACGCGTTAAAGTCAATACAGGCAAAGGTCGGCCAGAGGACAGCAGCTTATGTGGCACGTCGTTTACATCATCGCATTTGCGGTTCTGGCCATTGTGGCGATCGCAAACCTGGTTAGAAACCTAATTTTGCTTGGCGGCAATGCCCGCAACCCCCAAGCGCCCAGATCCTACGGCGGCAGTCCACAGTCCGGTCAGGGCAATGGCTCCGTGCCTCACCCCGAACTGCTTGACCAGGACGGCCATGTCATTCGCGAACCGCTGCTGGTGATGAAGTCGATTTCGGTCAAAGACGCCCGCGAACAGCTCGATGCCCTCTACAACGGCACTACCCCCCCCTTCGATGACGCCGAAGACACCGGCTCTGAGTCTGAGCGGTAGGATAACCCCTATTTAAGACCACAGGTTAAAACCCACTAAAAAAGCTGAGTCTCTAGAGACTCAGCTTTTTTAGTGGGTTATCGCCGGTAAGCAGAGCGTTACACCAAATCCTAAATGAATACCCCCGATTTGTAGGGGCGTAGCATGCTACGCCCCTACGGGGTTCCTGCTGGCCCAGGTGAGGTTAATCTATCAAACCTGGCAGCGATCGCTGCACCCTTCCCCTAGTCGAGCCTCGCGCTCCGCCAAAATAGTCTTTAAGCTAGGGCGACCCGTAACCGCAAGTCGCCAGTTGGCCCACAGGCCGTAAACCCAATCGACCAAGGGGCCAACGATCGGCCAGCCCGTAGGGGCGTAAATCCAGCCGATGCCCAGGGCCGCGTAGACCTGGCGAAAGACCTCCACATTCTTGATTACCGTACCATCGGGCCGAACGGCGTGAATGCGGCCCATGGCGGTGGCAAAGTCGACGCCGCCGTTGTCCTCGGGGCTGTAGTCGTCGGCCGCAATGTCAGTAAAGGCCACCAGGCCACGTCCGCCGTCTTTTTTTCGCAAAAAATTGACTTCCCGCAGGCACAGAGGGCAGTCGCCGTCGTAGAGCAGCTTGATTTTCCAGGTGGTGGCGTTTGGGGCTTCGAGAGAAGAGGCAGCGGTGGTCGTCATGGGAACCCAAAGGCAATACAGCAGAGAGCTTCAGCGCATCTCTACACATATCTTAATGAATTGGGCTTTAACTTGCCGGAGAAATGCCAGACCTACCGCCTAGAGCACCCGCGCTTTGAGCAACGTGCCCGGCAGCGTCAGCAGCTTGCGCAGAGAGGGCACAAAGGCGCGTTGAGTAAACACGTCGTAGCCGTTGTCTTCAATCACATCCAAAATTTGGCGGTAGAGGGCCAGGGCCGACCACACCGGCCAGCGGGCATCTTCGCTCAGCAGCCCAATGCCGCTCTCTGCCTCGGCGTAAAACCGGCGGGCGCGATCGATCTGAAAGGCCATGAGGGCTCGCCAGCGGTCATCGACCACCCCAGCCATCAGGTCGGCCTCGGTGTAGTCAAAGGCAGCCAGGTCGGCTAGGGGCAGGTAAATACGGCCACGGCGGGCATCTTCGCCCACGTCGCGCAGAATGTTGGTGAGCTGGTTGGCAATGCCCAGGGCGATCGCCTGGGGGGTCGGGTCCAGGTCTTGCTGCTGACTCCAGGGAGCGGTTTTTAGCTGGGTGTCAATGCCCATCACCGTCGTTGACATCAGCCCTACGGTGCCTGCCACCCGATAGCAGTAGAGTTCTAAGTCCTCAAAGGTGTCGTAGCGAGAGCGGTGCAAATCCATCCGCTGGCCCGCAATCATGTCGCGAAAGGGCTGAATGTCGAGGGGAAACTGCTCCAGGGTGTCGACTAGGGCCACGTCCTCGTCATCCACGGGGCAGCCCGCAAAGATTGACTCCAGCTGCGACTCCCAGCGATCGAGGGTTTTTTCGCTGGTAAACTGCGCCTGCGGCCCATCCACAAGCTCGTCGGTGCGACGGCACCAGACGTAAATGGCCCAAATGGCGCGCCGCTTAGCGGGAGCCATCAGCATAGTACCGGTGTAAAACGTCTTGGAATACTTCGCCGTGACGCGCCGACACACCTCGTAGGCATCCTCAACGGAGGATAGGGACTGGATGGGGGGAGAATCCGTCAGTTGCAGCATTAATGACCCAAACCTGGAGAATATAAATCTCAAACCGACTACAGGCAATTCTGCTTAACCTAGCCTCTCACAACTGCACCCAACTTTGGCAAAACAGTTGAAATTGGCCCATTCCCAGAAGCAACCCTGCCCCCGCCGTTCCTAAAGATTATATGTTGCAATCCGTAACATTTGCCCGCAATTCTGAATTCGTGCAGTCTGCCCCCGCCGAACCGAGGATTGAGCTACCAAATTCAAACCCATCCAGATAAGATAATAGACTGCGTGCAAACTGCTCAATGGCCACCGTCTCTACCGCCCGCCCTAGCGCGATGCCGTGGCGCCATATTGGCAGGCAGGCGGCCTGGCTTTAGCAGCCGCCAATGCTTCGGGGGAAGGCAGCTCTGCTATCGGCTACCCGTTAACCGGTCCCCTTATTTTGTCCGTACAACTCTGTCGATTGTTGGGAGCCTTGCCCGTGCCTCAAACTAACTTTGATTTTCTGCAAGAGACCGATCCGCTGCTGGCGAGCATTGTGCAGCGCGAACTCCAGCGCCAGCGCGAGCACCTGGAGCTGATCGCCAGCGAGAACTTTACGTCGGCGGCGGTGCTGGCGGCCCAGGGGTCGGTGCTCACTAACAAGTATGCCGAGGGGCTGCCCGGCAAGCGCTACTACGGCGGCTGCGCCTTTGTGGATGAGGCCGAGCAGCTGGCGATCGATCGCGCCAAAGAGCTCTTCGGGGCGGCCCACGCCAACGTGCAGCCCCACTCGGGGGCCCAGGCTAACTTTGCCGTCTTTCTGGCCCTGCTCGAACCCGGCGACACTATTTTGGGCATGGATCTCTCCCACGGTGGCCACCTCACCCACGGCTCGCCGGTCAATGTATCGGGTAAGTGGTTTAAGGTGGTGCAGTACGGCGTCAGCCGCGAGACCGAGCAGCTCGACTTCGACCAGATTCGATCGCTGGCCCTAGAGCATCGGCCCAAGCTAATCATCTGCGGCTATTCGGCCTACCCCCGCACTATCGACTTCGAAAAGTTTCGCGCGATCGCCGACGAAGTCGGTGCCTACCTGCTGGCCGACATCGCCCACATCGCCGGACTGGTGGCAGCGGGCCAGCACCCCAACCCCCTGCCCCACTGCGACGTGGTCACCACCACCACCCACAAGACCTTGCGCGGCCCCCGCGGCGGCCTGATTCTCACCCGCGATCCGGAACTGGGCAAAAAGTTTGACAAGGCCGTATTCCCCGGCAGCCAGGGCGGCCCCCTAGAGCACGTGATTGCCGCCAAGGCCGTCGCCTTTGGCGAAGCCCTCAGACCTGAGTTTCGCACCTACGCCGTTCAGGTGATTGCCAACGCCAAGCGGTTGGCGGCTCAGCTGCAGCAGCGGGGCATCAAGGTCGTCTCTGACGGTACCGATAACCACCTGGTGCTGTGCGACCTGCGCTCTATTGGCATGACGGGCAAGCGCGCCGACCAGCTGGTCAGCGATGTCAACATCACCGCCAACAAAAATACCGTGCCCTACGACCCCGAGTCGCCCTTTGTCACCAGCGGACTGCGCCTGGGCTCCCCCGCTATGACTACCCGGGGGATGGGCGAGGCCGAGTTCACCGAAATCGCTGACATCCTGGCCGAGCGCCTGCTCAACCCTGAGGATGCCACCACCGCCGAGCAGTGCAAGCGACGGGTGGCGGTACTGTGCGATCGCTTCCCCCTCTACGCTCACCTGGGCGGGCTGGTTCCAGCTCTGGTCTAGGCATCACACGCCCAGGCCCAAGCCTGTCGCTCTGGGGCTGTTACGCTCCATGTAATGTCGCAGAAAGTTAGGGTGACACCTTAACGATCTGTCATAATTGCATGGAGCTTTTGCTTATTTAGCGGACTCGACCTATCCTATGGACTGTCTCGAGCCAGAACACCTCTGGCTCAGTTTTAGTACCTCGGCGTTCAGCGCTGAGGACGGGCATGGGTTCAAGGGTGCCGTCAAGGCATAGTAGGCTGCTGAGAACGAACCCGACCAACTGAGTACAGGGTTCTCAACATAGGAGGGGTGAGGATGCCGTTCGTTTTGTATCATGTGCTGGCCTTTGGTATCTCCGCCGCGGTGGTGCTTGGCACGACGCCCATTGTGCGCCGTATTGGCCTTAAAAGCGGGCGTGTAGACCAACCCGGTGGTCGCAAGGTACACGACAAGCCCATGGTGCGCCTGGGCGGGGTCTCAATATTTCTGGGTACCCTGCTGGCGCTGCTGGCGGTATGGTCTCTAGGCGGGTTTATTGATGCCACTGGCGCGCACCTCGCCCCCCCGCAAGAGTTTCAAATCTGGGGCGTCACCCTGGGCGGGCTGGCGTTCTTTCTAATTGGCCTGACCGACGACCTGTTTGGGCTTTCTCCCATCAGTCGTCTGTTTATGCAGGCCGTTGTGGCCACCATGGCTTGGTACGTGGGCGTCAGCATCGATTTCCTCACCATTCCCTTCTACGGACTCATTCAGCTGCCCGTCTTCATTAGCCTGCCGGTGACAATTCTGTGGCTGGTGGGCATGGCCAACGCCATCAATTGGATCGACGGCCTCGATGGCTTGGCCGCCGGGGTTTCCGGGATTGCGGCACTCGTCATGCTGGTGGTGAGCCTGTTTATGAACCAGCCCGCCGCCGCCCTAATTGCCGCCGCCCTGGCCGGTGGTGCGCTGGGGTTCTTGCGCTACAACTTCAACCCAGCCAAGATCTTCATGGGCGATGGCGGCGCTTATTTTATGGGCTTTACCCTGGCTGGGGTAGGGGTCATTGGCCTGGTCAAAACCGTGACCACGGCGGCGGTGCTGCTGCCCTACTTGATTTTGGCGGTGCCCATTCTCGACATGTCGGCGGTGATTGTAGACCGGCTGCGCGCCGGCAAATCGCCCTTTGTGGCCGACAAGCGCCACCTGCACCACCGTCTGCTTCAGGCGGGGCTTTCCCACCGGGTGACGGTGCTGTTTATTTACGTGCTCACCCTGTGGGCCGGCACGCTGGCTCTGGCCTTTGCCGGGGTTCCCAGCGGCCTGGTCTACGCGCTGGGGGCAACGGCGTTACTCAGCTACACCGGCTGGCGGCTGCGGCAGCGCACGCGCTGAGGAGCCGTAGGGGTACTCGTAGGCCTGGCGCAGATTGTTAGCGCGATAGACGTGAATGGTTTCGGTCACCGCGCCGCCGCGCCTGAGAGCGACAGTGCTCAGGGGCTCAATGCTGTCAAATAGCGGCCGGTAGCGGTTGAGAATTTCGTCATCCTGGGCAAAGCGATCGAGGGTCATGTAGAGAGCATCTTGACCCACCCAGTCCTGGGGGTTAAACCAAAAGGCAAAGCCGCGCGGGTCTTGGCTAAAGGCCGTTACGGGGCGGTCGACCAGGGGCTGAATGGCCATAGCAAAGTAGCCTCCCAGGTAGTATTCGTTGGTGAACACAAACCCTACTTCATCCAGGGCTGCCCGCAGCTCTGGGGTGCTGGCCATTAGCCGCTGCATCTGATTGGTGTCCAGCAGTTCGGTCGAGCCGTCTTGCTCGACGGGTACCAAACCTCCAAACAGCGCATAGGTGCTGGGCTGCTGCAAAATGCCCAGCCGCAGGTGCAGCAGCGCCACCGCCGAGAGGGCGGCTAAAAAGAGCCCTGACCCCCACAGCCAGCGGCGCACGAGCCGGGGCCGCTGGCGCTGCCAAACCAACACCTGAGCCGCCAGCAACACAACTATGCCCCAGTAGCCGGGAGCCGGCCAGGCAGGCAAAATTTGCTGTTTGCCGCCTAGCAGCGTAAACAGCAGCATAATCGGCAGCGATAGCCAGAGAATGAGCCCTTGCTTGTAGTGGTCCTGGGCCTCGCCGCCGCTCAGGCTGGGAGAAACCCAGAATAGCGCCTGTTTGCCGCTCTGTTTTGCCGCCACCCACCACAGGGGAAAGCCAAACAGCGGAAAGAGATAGACGATCGATAGCAACCAGTAGCCCACCATCTGCCCCAGGCTAAAGCCGCTGCTGGCGGTATTGCCGTCAAACCGCATGCCCAGCTGAAAGCGAAAGGATATCCAGTCGTGCTGGCTGTTCCAGTACCAGAGGGGAAACAGAGTGAGGATAAAGACCGCCAGGGCAATCAGGGCCCAGGGCGATCGCAGGGCTGCGCGGTAGGGCCGATAGGCCACACAAAACCCCACCAGGCTGAGGCCCAGCACAAACCCGTGGTATTTGCTCAAGCCCGCCAGGGCCACGGTTAGGCCCAGCAGCACAAGCCGCCAGGTGGGCACGTAGGTAGCCCGAATCAGCCCGTAGTGGCCCAGGCGGCGAGGGCTGGGGAAAAACTCCCAGGCGGCCACCAGCAGGGTGGCGCTCCAGAATAAGATCAGCCCGTTGTCGGGGGAGGTGAGGATGCCAAAGCCAATGGCAAACAGCGGCACCAGGGTGACAATGGCCAGGGTCATTTGCGCCACAGCCGCCGAAAACAGCCGCGTCGCCGCCAGATACAGCAACCCCAAACTGACGCAGTACAGCACTAGCGCTCCCAGCCGCAGGGTAAACGGAGAAATTACCCCCGTTAGCCACCACCCCACTCCGGTGGTAAGGGCAACGATGGGGGGGTGGTCGAAATAGCTCCAGTTTAGGTAGCGGCTGTAGAGGTAGTAGTAGGCTTCGTCAAAGCCCGGCAGCATCCAGAACGCGACCAGAGCGCGGTAGAGTAGGCCCCCCAGCACTATAGCTAGCAGCCCGGAGGCCCAGCCGGTGCGATCGCCCTTCAGAGCGGATCTCTGACCATTGCTCCAACCTGCCATCGGGTCTCCCTTGCACTAAACCAATGCACAAACAACACGACGGGGGTTCGCCTTCAATCGGCCGATCAGGCTTTTCCTGGCTCCCCTGCAATGGTCATAATGACACTATTGCGCCCCAGCTATTGCGCCCCAGCCACCCCGCCATCTACACCTGAGCAAGCTCCCAGAACGCCCCATGACCTCAAGTCCAGCCTTTCAAACCGAGAATTCCCCTAGCCCAGGCCCAGCCCTTAGCAGTGCAGAGGTGATCTGCGTGGGCACTGAGTTGCTGCTGGGGGATATTCTCAACAGCAACGCCCAGTTTTTAGCCCAAGAGCTGGCTGCCCTGGGCATTGCCCACTACTACCAGACTGTGGTGGGCGACAACCCGACCCGCATTCAGCAGGCCGTGACCATTGCCGCCGAGCGATTCGCACCGCAGTCGGAACCCGATTTAGGGCCAGTAACCGGGCGAGCATTGGCCCCGGCAACGCAGCTGCTGTTATTTACCGGCGGTCTAGGCCCCACCCCCGATGACCTCACCATTGAGACGCTGGCGGACCTGTTTGGTGCCCCCCTGGTCGAGCATCCCGACCTGGTGGCCGACATCGAAGCCAAATTCACGGCCCGGGGTCGCCCCATGCCCCCCAGCAACCGCAAGCAGGCCCTAATCCCCGAGGGGGCGATGGTGCTGCCCAATCCCCAGGGCACAGCTCCGGGCATTATCTGGTCACCGCGCCCCGGCCTGACGTTGATGACCTTTCCCGGTGTGCCGCGGGAGATGCAGGCCATGTGGCGAGAAACGGCCGTGCCCTACCTCCATGACCAGGGCTGGGTGACGACGACCATCGTCAGCCGCATGCTGCGGTTCTGGGGCATTAGCGAATCGGCCCTGGCGGAGCGAGTGGCAGATTACCTTAGCCAGGGAAACCCAACCGTGGCTCCCTACGCCAGCAAAGGGGAGGCCAAGCTGCGGATCACCGCCATGGCCGATTCCAAAGCCGCCGCCCTGGCTCAGATTGAACCGGTAGAAGCGGGCATTCGCGCCCTGGTGCAAGCGGATTGCTACGGCGCCGATGACGATACGCTGGCCTCGGTGGTCGGTCAACTGCTGCTGGAGCGGCAGCAGACCGTGGCGGTGGCCGAGTCGTGCACGGGGGGTGGCTTAGGGCAGCTATTGACCGATAGGGCGGGCAGCTCAGCCTACTTTTACGGCGGCGTGATTGCCTACGACAACGCGGTTAAGATTAATTTGCTCAAGGTCGATGCGGCTGTGCTTGAAGAGCAGGGGGCCGTCAGCGCGATCGTGGCCGAGCAGATGGCCCTGGGCGCCAAGGCGCTGCTGAGCACCGACTGGGCCTTGAGTATCACCGGCATCGCGGGGCCGGCGGGTGGTAGCCCCACTAAACCCGTGGGGCTGGTCTACATTGGCCTGGCCACTCCCAGCGGCGAAGTGGTGAGCTACAAACACGAATTTTCAGGCTATCGGGGGCGCGATTGGGTTCGTCAGCTCAGCGCCCTTTCTGCCCTCGATGCCCTCCGCCGCAACCTACTGTAATGGTTAAGTTGATCATTTGTCTCAAATGGCTATTATGTAATTATGGATAAGTGCAGCCCCAATTGAGCCTTGGGCCAGTTTTTGGCAAGAGCAGACGGGGTGGCGTGTGCCAGTAAGGAGTTTTGCCCTAATGGATTACATCGAAGAGGCTCTCGAAAAACTGCGCGATTGGGTCGATAGAGTCATCGAGGCTCTATTTGGTCCTGAGCACCACGGGGAGCCTGAGCTAATCCCAATTCCAGTGGATGAGCCCCGTCGCTAAGACGCGCTCAGAAGCTTAATTCGGTGGGTTAGCGGTTGTTCGCTAGGTGCCTAGGCAGACTGTAAGCGCATTCTGTCAGGCCTGCGTGAACGCTTAAAGCTGTGAATATTTAAAGCGTCGAAACCCTCGGCGTTATGGGGAACTAGAGCATTGCTTAGGGTTCAGGTTATTCACGGCCCAAATTTGAATATGCTGGGCCTGCGAGAGCCCGGCATCTATGGCAGCCAAACCCTAGCGACGATAGAAGCAATGCTGGTTCACGAGGCTGAAGGTCTTGGTGCCGGTTTAGAGTTTTATCAGTCCAACAGTGAAGGTGCCCTGGTAGACTGCATCCAGGCTTGCTTTGGCCAGCAGGACGGGATCTTGATTAACCCTGGTGCTTATACCCACACCAGTGTGGCAATTCGAGATGCGATCGCCGCTGTTGGTCTCCCCACAGTAGAAGTTCACCTCAGCAATATTCACAAGCGCGAGCCCTTTCGTCACCACTCCTACATCGCCGCCGTGGCCGTGGGTCAAATTTGCGGCTTTGGGGCCGATAGCTATCGCCTGGGTTTGTATGGGCTGGTGCAGCACCTCAACAGCCTGAAGTCTTAAACCTCTATGGTTGCCACCCCTGTCACCATCAAGTTTCTCCAAACGCCCACTTCCCAGGGGTGGGTTGAGCAGGCTTTGGCCAACCTGGATGTTATTTTGCTAGACCACGCCCAGTGCGAGCGCAAGGCGGCGGGGGTGGCGATGAGTTTGATCAATCGCTACCCGTCCGATGCTGGGTTGGTGATGGCGCTGACCGCGATCGCCCAGGAAGAACTGGCCCACTTTGCCCAGGTCAACCAGTGGCTAGAGCGGCGCGGTGTGCCCTTGGGGCCGCTACCGCCCCCGCCCTACGGGGCTGCCCTGCGCCAGCAGGTGCGCCCGGTCGAGCCCCACCGCCTGCTCGACGTCCTGCTGGTGTCGGCCCTGATCGAAGCCCGCAGCCACGAGCGGTTGGGGCTGCTGGGCCAACACTGCCCAGACCAAGAGCTGGCCCACTTCTACCGCAGTTTGATGGCCTCCGAAGCCCGCCACTACGGGGCTTACTGGCTGTTGGCTACGGGTCGCTTTGCCCGCGCCGATGTAGAGGCCCGGTTAGAAACGTTGGCCGCCGCCGAAAGTGAAATTTTATCCACCCTGCATCCCCAGCCCCGCATCCACAGTTAGCCCCGTCATCGTTAGAGAACGTGAGAGAACTTGAGGGAGTTTCGATGCCCATCGTCCACCGCAGCACCTTTGGCCCTTACCTCATTCGCAGCTGGCAGCCCAGCGATCGCGAGGCCGCCTACGCCGCGATCGCCCAGGTACTGCAAGAATACAACCTCACCTGCGAGCCCACCGACAGCGATCGCGATGCCCTTGAGGTCGAAGCCTGCTATTGGGAAACCGGCGGCGAATTTTGGGTAGTAGAAACGAACGGAGTCCTGGTGGGGACAGCTGGCTATCGACCCACCAGCCGCGGCGATCGCGCCGTGGAACTGCGCAAAATGTATCTGCTTCCCCAGGCGCGGGGCCAGGGGCTAGGGCGCTACCTGCTGAACACCATGGAAGCCGCTATTGGGCAGCGTGGGTTTACAGACATCTGGCTAGAAACGGCCTCTGTGCTGAAGGAGGCCGTGGGGCTGTACGAAGCGAGTGGCTACGAGCTCGCCAGCGGGGTAGAAACAACTCGGTGCGATCGCGTCTACTGTAAACCCATAGTCCCCAGTGCTGCGCCTGCTCCATCCCAGGCCTGAGATTGGTTCTGGACTGGCAAAATTTAGCTATAATCGCCACATTCCTACTGGCAAGGCCGTTTTGATTGCCCTCTACCCCGGCAGTTTTGACCCCATCACCCTGGGCCATGTCGACATCATTACCCGTGGCAGCCGACTATTTGAACGGGTCATTGTGCTGGTGTCTAGCAATCCCAACAAAGTGGCTATGTTTTCTACCGCCGAACGCATTGACCAAATTGAGCGTTCGGTAGGTCATCTCACCAATGTCGATATTGACTACTACGACGGCCTCACCATTACCTATGCTCGCCAGCGTCAGGCCCAGGTGCTGCTGCGGGGGCTGCGGGTGCTCTCCGATTTCGAAAAAGAGCTGCAAATGGCGCATACTAATAAGACCCTGGCCGACGATATCGAAACGTTGTTTCTCTCAACCTCCACGGAATACGGCTTTCTCAGCAGCAGCCTGGTCAAAGAAATTGCCCGCTTTGGCGGCCCCATCGACCACCTTGTTCCCCACCATGTAGCGCGAGACGTTTACCAATGCTACGCCCAGACCCCGCCCGCCTCAATGCCCAGTCCCGCAGTGGCCAACCCCGTGGTGCCGGAACCCAAACCAATGGATTGTCTTTAGAGGCGACCGAGGTGAGTGCAGCGCTGCCCAATCCGGGCGATATCGACATTCAGCAAGACCTCAACAAGCTAGAAGAACTTATTCTGGCCAGCCCTCGTGTGCCCTTCAGCGGCCGCACTCTAGTCGACGAAGACCAGCTGCTGGACCAGCTCGACGCCATTCGCCTCAACCTGCCCCCGGCCTTTCGTCAGGCGGTGCAAATTTTGCAGCAGCGCAGCGCTCTGATTGCCGAGGCTGAGCGCTACGCCCAAGAGCTGATTGCGGCGGCTGAGCAGCAGGCTGCCCAAATGCTGGACGAACTGGGCATTGTGCGTCAGGCCGAGCAGATGGCTCAGCAGATTAAAACCCAGGCCCAGCAAGACTGTGATGGCCTCCGCACCCAGGTGATGAGCGACATCGAGCAAATGCAGATTCAGGCCCAGCGAGAATGGGAATCCCTGCGGCAGAAGGCCCTGGCGGAGCAAGACATGATTCAGCAGGAGGCGGATGGCTACGCTGACCAGGTGCTCTCTAACGTAGAACAGCAGCTGTCCCAGATGTTGCGCATCATTCAAAACGGTCGTAGCCATCTCCAGCCAGTCCAAGACTCCCCGCCTGCTCCCACCCAACGACCAAAGAGCACCAAGGCCGCACCGCCCAGCTCGGTTGCCCCAGAGGTCCGCCCCGATCGCGCTCGTCCGCCTAAAAAGCCTACTGCCGACTCATGATCAGCTACCTCAAGGGGGTGTTGGCCGACATTCAAAAACCCGGCAACCATAAAATTATCGTCACCCTCGATGTCAATCAGGTGGGCTATGACATGCAGGTACCCGCCCGCCAGCTCGCCCTCTTGCCCCCTCTTGGAGAAGCGGTGCAGCTGTTTAGCCACCTCTACTTTCGCGAAGACCAGGCGGTGCTGTTTGGCTTTGGCCAGCGCCAGGAGCGTGACTTATTTCGGCTGTTGATCAGCGTCAGCGGCATTGGCCCTCAGATGGCCCTGGCCCTGCTTGACAGCCTGGGCGAAGCGGAACTTACCCAGGCTGTCGTAAGCGGCAATACACGCCTGCTGTCGCGTACCCCAGGGGTGGGCAGCAAAACCGCTGAGCGCCTGGTGCTGGAGCTAAAGACCAAGCTGCAAGACTGGCAAACTCAGTCGGGGGTGGGGCTGGTGCCCACCGGCGGGCCCGTACCCACCCTTTACGAGGAAGTAGAAACCACCCTCAGCGCCCTGGGCTACAGCCAGAGCGAAATTCTCAAAGCCCTTCAGGCGGTGGGGCGAAAGTCTACCCTGCAAAAGTCGGCGGATCCGGAAAGCTGGGTGCGCGAGGCGATCGCGTGGTTGAGTCAGTGACGTCTGATCTCGACCGAGGGGTGGCGGCGGCAACCCCTATGCTATAGTGGAAAATCCTGGCTCAAAAATATCCTTCTAGAGAAGCTGTCTGTCCCATGACTCTGTTGCAAGCGCGCAAGCAGGAACTTATCTCCGACTATCAGGTGCACGACACCGATACTGGCTCTGCCGACGTGCAGATTGCCATGCTCACTGACCGCATTAACCAGCTCAGTGCTCACCTGCAAAAAAACAAAAAAGACTATTCGTCTCGCCGTGGTCTGCTCAAAATGATCGGTCACCGCAAGCGCCTCATGGCCTACCTGCAAAAACAAGACTCTGAGCGCTATCGGGCCCTGATTCAAAAGCTGGGCATTCGCGGCTAAGCCGACGACATTAACCTGGTTACGGTGTTGCCTGTTGTAATCGTGTCGCCCTATGGCCCCCGAGTCTTCCCGCAAACGCCTGCCCTTTGAGCCGGTTGGTAAGGGGGCTGACAAACCCGCAAAAGAACCTAAAAAAGCGGACAAGTCAACCCCTGCTGCTGCCAAAGGTACTGCTAAAAAGCCTGCGCCCGCCAAAACCTCCGCCTCTGCCAGAAAATCTGCCGTTGGCAAGAAAGCCGCCAGCGAATCAACTGCTATTCCCGAAGAGGTCAGTGGTCGGATGTTGCGTAGGATGCTGGTGTTTTCTGGCATTCCTACATTTTCAGGAGTGCTGACATTTGTGGTCAGCTACTATCTGGTGGTCAACCGGGTTGTGGAGTTGCCGTCCTACTTTGTGCTGTTGGCAACCTTGGGCTGCTTTGGCCTAGGGGTGGTGGGCCTGACCTACGGAGTGCTGTCGGCCTCGTGGGACGAAGGTCGCCCCGGCAACCTGCTAGGCCTAGACGAGTTTAAGGTCAACTTTGGCCGCATGACCAGTGCCTGGGGTGCCAAGTCAGACCACTAGGAGCATCCGCTTGAGCGACGAGCCCGATCAAGTTCTGATGCCCAATCCAAATCCCATAACCCCGATTTTAGAAGAGTCAAACCGTAGGGGCAAAGGGCGTTTGCCCTGCCAATGGGGGCTGCTAATGGGGATTGGGTATAAGTACTAAAGCGGCTTGTCGCTATTTGAGTGAGAAGATTCCATCAACTGCTCGATCTGCGCTTCCATGGTTTTGAGCAGCTGCATCAGGTTATCTAGGGTGCGAGCCGAAGGGGCCTCAATGGTCAGGGTTTGTCGCGCCCGCTGGCGAATTGCGCTAATTCGTTTTTGCAGCGTGTGGGCAACCCCCAGGGCTTCTTCCCCCAGCTGACGGATTTGCTGTTGCTCATAGAATTTTAGAGCTGCACCCCGCAGCACCTGTAGGGTGGCTTCTTCGCCATGGTTACCCGCTATTAGGCGCAGGCGCAGCAGCACGCGATCGCCCTGGTGAAGGCGTTCGATATCGGCCTGTTTAGGCTGGGTGGTTGGCAGCAGCGGCAGATGGGTGAGGCGCTTGAGCTCGTTGACAATACTTTGAATTTGCTCGGAGCTAAGGTCTGTAAGGGCGGCTTGCACGACGCCGTCTTTGCTCCAAAGCACGCGCCCGTGGGTGGGGCGGCGCTCTAGGTAGAGTCGCCCAATGCCTTCGGTGAGCACCTGATTGAGTAGCGCCTGGGTAAGTTGGGGTGGCGTTAGGCGATGGATTTGGTCGAGGGGTACCTGGCCTAGGGCTGGGTCGAGGGCCAGCTCCAGCGGTTGAGCCTCTGGTTGAGTTTCTGGTTGAGCCTTTGGGGTAACGGGAGGCTCGACCGGCGAGGGGGGAGTGGGAGCCGGCGGAAGGGGGCGATCGCTCTGGAGATCAAGATTGTCAGGACTGTCGACGATAAACGTCAGCAGCTCATCGCCAGGAACCAATGGTTGCCGAGACGAGACATGGTTGACTGAGGGCTGGAGGTTTTTGGGCTTGGTGCGGGCGGCGTAGCTCAGGTACTTAGAGAGCATTTTGCGCTGCCAGTCGGACGAAATCGGCCACGACACCAGGGAGCAGTGAATAAACGAAACCTGCTTGCGGGCGTAGTCTACGGCGGCGGTGTCTGTGGGGTTCACCATCCCTACGTGAAGGCAGCTCGACTCCACCGAGAGGGGAATAATTTCATGGTAAAGGCAGGCTTCAAAGGGAAAAATGCTGTCGATGAGCGACAGCATTTGGGCTACGTTGAGGCGACTATCGACGGCCTCACTGCCACTGCGTACGTCCAGGGCAGAGAGGTCATTGGGTAGCGCATGAATGTTGGACTCCAGCATGAGCCTGGAAAATTTCGTCTTAAAGGATGCTTCAATCCTATGCGTCAGCGCAGGGATAAACCCGAATTCTTAAGATCAGCCCCACCAATCTTTATAAGAAGCTTTGCCATAACCTTGCATAATCATCGTTAGAACGGTTAAGGGATGACCAATACCCTTGAAGCGATGGCTGTACGCCGTTGCGCTGCCCCAGTTGAAAACTGGGCAAGGGGCGCTGTCCTAAGCGCAATGGCCATCGCTATCTTTCAATGCTTTTCCCTGGCCGGGCACGCTCTCGCCCCTAGACTGTGAGCAATCCCTCGGCCCCTGACCCCAGTTTTGGGAATAAAGGGCGGAGAGATTCCACGCCTGCTGTGCTGTTGTCTGTTTATGCCTCAGGTGGACAATCCGCAGCGGTCGGGCCGCTACAAAGCTCATTCGGTTACATCGCTGGGGGTAGATTCGGCTGGCAGCTCAAAGGTTTCGGAGACCACTGGCAATGGCAGCTCAGAGGTTAATCGCTGCCATCAACTTGGTCAAATTCCAAAATGTTCTCATGTTCAGAGAGGGCAGGTTCAGCCGTTTCAAGGGTCTCTGGGGCCAAAGCCGAAGATTCTGCCAAGGAATTAGCTTCGGCGGTTGCTGACTCCTCCGGCTCTGGAGAACTCGCTGTAGATTCAGGTGCGGCTTCAGGCACTAAGGAGGGTGGCGAAAGTTCGGGGGCTGTTTCAGGATCAGTCGGAGCCGTGGTAGCTGGGGGTAATTCAGGCACCACTGATTCGGCAGCGGGTGCGATGGGCGCATAGACCGCGCTGTCTGGGAAGGCTCCAGGAACAGCTGCGGCTTCGAGTGCGGGTGACGGAACCTGCTGGCTACCTTCCCGTACCTCGGCCCAGGTGGGTGGGACAATCGCGATCGGAGCAGGCTCAACCACCGCGATCGCTGGCTCTGGAGCGGCGGATTTTGCTGGCTCTGCCACGACTGCCTGGTCCGGTGCCCCTAGGGAGGTCGGCACCTTGGGCTCCGGTTCCGGTTCGACTGCCGCAGGCTGAGGGGTACCGCTGCCGCGAGCGAATAGTCCGACGAGGGAGGCGGCTTGGGGGCCGGGCTGGCCAGGGCCACCACTGTCTAAAGCGGCAAGCCGGCCTACGGTCAATTGCCACAGGGCTGCTAAACCACCGTCGTCAGAGGCAGTGGAAGCCGCCAGGGTGTCGGTCTCGGTAACGGCGGTCTCACCCCAAAGGGCGGTTTCTGCCGCTGGCTCGGCCTGAGCGATGGGGTCGCTGGGCGAGGTCCACATGGTCAGAAACTCGTCTACAGGTTCTGTCGAGGAATCGGCTAGCACCACCAGGGTGTCGGGAGCAGGCTCGGAGCTGGGGGTCAAGGCCCAGGTCTGGGCCTTGAGCTGGGGATGTTGGCTCTCGTAGGCGGCGATCGCACTGGCTACGGCATTGGCTCGGCGCTGCTGGTCACGGCGAATGCTGACCTCAGTGTTGCCCAGGCCAGGGGCATTCCAGCGGCCGGTGTTGGGATTGATGTAGGAGCGGGTGCGGGCAACCAAAATCGCCTCGGTGCCGTCGAGCCCGTTTTGCTTGGCTTCGGCCAGACGCTCGATGTAACCCACCCGACCAATGGCGGCCAGCGGTGACTGGTTGGCCAGGTCTAGGCCGTTGAGGGTTTCTTCGAGGGTGAGGTT
>DASQNN010000066.1:0-15854 GCA_035644955.1 Nodosilinea sp.
AGGGCCAGCGCCACTGATCACCAAGCCGTGGGCACCGGCCTCTGTCGCCGCCTGGGCCACGGCCTCGTAGCCGGGAATCAGCGCCTGGCGGTAGGGCTGATGAATGCGATCGCCCATTGCCACCCGCAGCCAATCGCCCCGGCCGCTCTCTAAGCCCCGCAGCAGCAGTCCCAGGTGAGCTGTATTAAAGATAGCATCGGCTCTGCTGTAGGTAGCGGGCAGTACCCGGCGAGCCTCAGCGGTAGACAGTTCAAAGTCGGGGATGGCAACGACGGGAGTGATGTCTTCGTGCCAGGGAATTGGACACAGCGTCGAGGTGCCATCGTCATTGGCCACGGCGAGCTGACACCCTCCTACCAGGGCCGGAACCACGTTGTCGGGGTGGCCCTCCAGGCTGATGGCTAGCTCTACCAGAGCCGCTGGGGCAAGGGGAGTACGGCTTAGGGCATTGGCCCCCAGCAGCCCGCCCACGATCGCGGTGGACGAACTGCCCAGCCCCCGGGCCAAGGGCACCTCTAGGTCAATGGCAATCTCAACCGCAGGCACCGCTAGGCCCTGCTGAGCATAGAAATAGGCAAAGGCTTTGTAGGCCAGGTTAGAGCTGTCTGTCACTACCCGGTCAGCCTCCAGGCCGCTCACCCCAATGGTGACAGTTCCCGCTGGCCCGTCGAGGGCGGTGAAGCGAAAACGATTGTAGAGGCTAAGGGCCGCCCCCAAACAGTCGAAGCCGGGACCAATATTGGCCGTCGTCGCGGGCACGGTCACAGAAACAGGCATAGACACCGCAAAAGCCTCCGGCAGTCGAGGAACATTCAGGCCAAGGATACTATCACTTTTTAAGAGCCACCATTCCAGTCGGGGTATTGAGCTTGCTCCAGTTCTCGGGGCAGTTCTACTAGGATGAAAGAAGGGGCGCTAAGCGTTTTGACATCGTTTAGGAGACATCAATATGGCGATTACAACAGTGGGCCGATTGGGGTTAGGGGTAGCGCTTGGCGCAGGGATAGCGACGATGGTGATGGCGGCACCGGCCCAGGCTAACCCTGAGGTTCAGGCACCCCTAGCCCAGGCAGAGGGGCAAACCCTGGTGCTGCCCTTTACGGATGTGCCGACCGACCACCGGGCCTACCAGGCGCTCCTCAATTTGGCCGGGGTCTACGGCTGCGTTAGCGGCTACCCCGACGGCACCTTCCGGGGCGAGAATACCGTCAGCCGCTACGAGTTTGCCGCTGGCATGGATTCGTGCTTGAGTGCGATCGCGGGCGTAGCGCAGCAGCAGGCCCAGGAGCGTAACCAGGCCGTGCAGGAGCTGATTAATTCAATGGAGCAATCGCTCAGCGACCTGCGCGAGCTTGAAACTGACCTACCCGCAGCGCCTTAGAAACTTAGAAGTCGTCGCGGGCGGCGATCGCTCCAGCCACCCGCTCGATCACCTCTGCCACCGGCAGCGCGCCCAGCTCACCCTGGGCACGGGTGCGAATGTTGAGGGCGTTGGCCTCCAGCTCTTTCGCCCCGACTACTGCCATGATGGGTACTTTAGCCTTTTCGGCATTGCGCACCATCTTGCCGAGGCGATCGCCGCTGGCATCGACCTCCGCCCGCACGCCCTTCGCCAAGAGCTGGTCGGCCACCGATTGGGCAAAGCCAAGCTGCTCCTCGGTCACGGGCAGCAGCCGCATCTGCACCGGGGCCAGCCACAGCGGAAAGTCGCCCGCGTATTCTTCAATCAAAATGCCGATCAGCCGCTCCAGAGAACCAAACGGGGCACGGTGAATCATCACCGGGCGCTGGCGCGAACCATCTTCGGCCACATATTCGAGGTCGAAGCGCTCGGGCAGGTTGTAGTCTACCTGCACCGTGCCCAGCTGCCACTCCCGCTCCAGGGCATCGCGAAAGATGAAGTCGAGTTTGGGGCCATAGAAAGCGGCCTCGCCGGGGGCCTCGAAATACTCCATGCCCAGGGTTTGCACGGCGCGGCGAATCGCGTTTTGGGAGGTTTCCCAGACCGCGTCGCCGCCAATGTACTTGGTCGATTCAGGGTCACGGAAGCTGAGTCGCGCCTTGAAATTCTTGAGCTTCAGGCTGCCGAACACCGTCAGAATCAGATCTACGACCTTGAGAAATTCGTCGTCGAGCTGCTCAGGGCGCACAAACAGGTGAGAGTCATCCACCGTAAAGCCCCGCACCCGGGTTAGCCCGCCCAGTTCTCCCGACTGCTCATAGCGATATACCGTACCAAACTCGGCCAGGCGCAGGGGCAGCTCTCGGTACGACCTGAGCTCACTCTTATAGATCTGGATGTGGAATGGGCAGTTCATCGGCTTCATCACAAAGCCTTCCTCCAACCGGCGGGCGGCGTCATCGTCCGCCATCAGCGGAAACATGTCTTCCCGATAGTTCTGCCAGTGGCCCGAGGTTTTAAACAGATCGACCCGAGCAATGTGGGGGGTGACGACGCCCAAATATCCACGCTTGGTCTGCTCCTCCTTAAGAAAGGTTTCTAGGGTAGAGCGCAGCACCGTGCCCTTGGGAGTCCACAGGGGCAGGCCCGGCCCCACCTCATCGGCAAAGATAAACAGGCCCAGCTCTTTGCCCAGCTTGCGGTGGTCGCGGCGCTTGGCCTCTTCGCGCCGGCGCTTGTACTCTTGCAACTGCTCTGGGGTTTCCCACGCCGTGCCGTAGATGCGCTGCAGCTGGGCCCGGGTTTCGTCGCCGCGCCAGTAGGCCCCGGCGACGCTCTCCAGCTCAAAGGCCTTGGGGTTGAGGTCGGCGGTGCTGGTCACGTGGGGACCGGCACAGAGATCCCACCACTGGTCGCCCAGGTGATAAAGGGTAATAGGGTCTTGCAGATCCTGGAGAATTTCAAGCTTGTAGGGCTCTCCTAGGGCCTCAATGCGCTGCTGGGCCTCTTCGCGGGTTACGGTTTCCTGGGTGACCGGCAGCCCCCGGTTGATGATCTTGATCATCTCCTTCTTAATCGCTTTCAGGTCTGGCTCGGTGAAGGGTTCAGGGCTGTCAAAGTCGTAGTAGAAGCCGTAGTCAATCGAGGGGCCAATGGTTACCTGCACCTTGGGAAACAGCGTCTGCACCGCCATGGCCATGACGTGGGAAAAAGTGTGGCGAATGCGCTGAAGCGCCTCTGACTCGCTGGTGCGAGGCAGGGCGATGGGAACCATGGACTGGGGTGCAGACTGGGGTGCAGACAGGTCAGTTTGAGCCATTGGTCAACGCTGAAGGCAAGAAAGGATCTGACCTCTAGTTTAGCGACTATTGGGTAAACCCAAAGCTGAGCCAGGACCGGGGAGTACGGTTATCTACCCTTTGGACCAGTGAATATCTACCCCAAGCGCCCTCTACTCTTGGGTAAGATAAAGACCGTTGGCCCAATACAGCAATCTAAGGCCAAGGTTGGGAAGACAGATGTAGATAAGAATTGCGCCTTTGCATTCTTGTGTTATGCTGTGTTCCTGAATCTAGGGTTAACGCCTGCGCAAGTTTCAAGGGTGTGCAGATTTTCCCGATTCAACGTTCTGAACAGCTTTTTTAATCGAAAATATGACTGAAGCAATTGCCGACTTAGTTGTCGCTCACCCGATGGTGAAATTTCAGCGCCAAGTTGAGTCTTTAGTTAAGAAATCCAAAGTTGTGAGCCCAAGTGACCCCATCTGGAAAATCGCCTTCCTATTTGGTGACGACTGGGCCCACTGGAAGCACGAACTAGAAGAATTCGACTTTACTACCCAAGATCCGATTCAGGACCTGCTGTCAGTGCAGTCCTGGGAAGAGGATTAATACACCGTTTGGGGTTAATCCCTGATTAACTCCAGACGCTCTGCCAGTTAGGCTATCAACGGGCCATCGATGCCATGTCGGGCTGGAGCTTAATCCGAACAAGAATGGTCGTGATGTTGTCATGGCCATTTTTTTCGTTGGCCAAGTCAGTTAGCTGAGCAGCACCGCTTTCTAAGCTGGCCCGTGAACTGAGGAGGCCAGCGATGTGGGTGTCGGTATGGCGCTCTAGCAGATCGTTGTCGCTGAGCCCGTCGGAGCACAAAATCAGGAGGGTGTCTTCGGCAATTTCGTGGTAGCCCACACCGGGTACGAGGTCGTCTTTTCCCCTTGGCCCCAGGGCCTGGGTGAGCTGGTAGGCGTCGGGGCGAGCGTAGGCTATAGCTGGCTCTACACCTCGGTTAATTTCTCTCTGACCCACCTCGTGGTCGAGGGTCAGCTGCCGCAGCCCCAGGCGTTTGCTGTAGCTGTACAGGCGGCTATCGCCCACGTGCACAACGGCCATGGTGAGGTTGTGCACCAGTACCATCACCAGGGTGGTGCCCATGCGCCCTACCCCCGATGTGGCATTGGACTGGTTGATGTCGAAGATGGCTTGGTTTGCGGTAACCGCCGCCTGGGTTAGGGTTTCTTGATCGGGCAGGCGATCGCTGCCCCAGTGCTGGGTCAGGTAGTCGCGCAGTGTGCGCACCGCTAGCTGACTGGCCACTTCGCCCGCAGCGTGGCCACCCATGCCATCGCAGAGGATATAAAGCCCCTTGCCCCGCAAAATGGTGCCCTGGGGACCGCTGACCTTGTGGAGCTGAGTTTGGGTAAAAAACCAGTCTTCGTTGTGGTGGCGCTGCTGGCCCACGTGGCTTTGGCCAACATCGTCGAGGTGGGCCAGCTTCATGGGCAGAACCATGGTTGGCGCTTCAATGGGCCCATTGCCGTCGTCGTCGGGCAGTTCTTGGGTATCAAAAGCAGCCTCAGACTCGAGATCGAACTCATCGATGGGGGACTGGTTCGCGATCGCAAGCGTTAGGGCCTCGGTGGGGTCTGCATCATTATCAAACCGCTGGGGGACAAAGGTTCCAACCGACTGGTAGTCTTGGGCGGCTTCGGCCAGCGTGTCTTGCACCGGGTCGAGTTCGGTAACGGTGCCCTCTACCAAGTCGCTGATTAACGTCTGCACCTTTTGCGGCAGACCCGTTTGAGCCCTGCCCAGCAGCCCCTGCCACATCTGCCCAAGGGTTTGCAGCGGCAGGGGCTGCTGGCGACTGCTTGGGTCGATCTGGGTCAGACAAAGCAGGCTATTTTCGTTGAGAACCAGCCGCTGGAGGTTCAGCAGGGTAGCCTGCCCCTGCCACGGGGCCAACGCCTGCCACAGCAGCGTGGTTTCGAACAGCCACTGAAGGTGCTGAATTGGGTCGTCAATGGCGGTCCACCCCACGGTCAGGGGCAGCCAGATCGTGCGGTCTTCAATCAGCAACAGCGTGCGCTCGGGAGTCTTCCAGGCGTGGTGTAGCTCGGGAACCGTGGGGAAATAGTCGGCCTGAAGGGCGAGGTAAGGATGGGCCTCGGCGGGTACCCCCACCGCCAGGGGATGGGTGGTGGGATCGAGGGTCGGGGTTTCAAGCCAGGCTGTCTGTAAGGCGTGCAGCGGAGACTGGGCCTCGGGCTGGCAGTCGAGCACCGTAGCCCCAGCGCTGGCTGCCCCCAGGGCGGTAGGCGAAGCCACCAGCCGATAGCGTCGATTGCAGTCGAGGTAACCCTCGATGCCCAGATCGACAGGTGCGATCGCAGCGGCCCCAGGGCTAGGAATATCAATCACCCGCCACCGCTGGAGTGGCTTGCTACACTGTTCGCAAAACCGCTGTGAATCGGTATTTTCAAACTCACAAAAAGGGCAGGTTAGCATCCTAGCGATGATCCAAAATTAGGCCAGTCAGCCAGCGAATCAGGGGCCATTGCCCTTTGCAACACCATTACTATAGTTAGGCATCTCGCTGGAAACAAGGCAGGCTTTTACGCGACAGTTTGATACACCCTACTGGCAAAACGGCCTGGGTACAGCACGTTAAGTATGGCACGGGCTCTCCCCAAAGTGCCCCTACCGCAAGCTTATGGTAACTTACTGCCCCTGCCCCAAGGCGGCTTCGCCACCGATTCTTGACCTAGCCCCAGGCAAGGAACTCAGGCCAGAAACCTAGACCAGTTGCCCCAGCAAAATTGCTTAGACAATTTACTGGGGCAGTTTGCTGGGACAGCACCGGTTAAAGTTGCAGCAGCCGATGGCGCTCACTGGCCGTAACAGGTCGCCACTGGCCCGGTTCTAACGTACCCAACTGCAGGTGCGCGATCGCCACGCGCACCAGCCGCAGGGTAGGGTAGCCCACGGCGGCCGTCATGCGTCGCACCTGGCGGTTTTTGCCCTCCTGGAGAGTCATCTCCAGCCAGGCGGTCGGAATGCTTTGGCGAAATCGAATCGGCGGGTCCCGCGGCGGCAGCGACGGTTCGGTAGCCAGCAGTTCGACCTGGCAAGGCCGAGTGCAATAGCCCTTAATCGTTACCCCCTGACGCAACTGGGCAAGGGCGGCGGCGGGCGGCACCCGCTCAACCTGTACCCAATAGGTGCGGGGATGGGCAAAGCGCGGATCGCTGAGGCGGTGCTGCACTCGGCCGTGGTCGGTCAGCAGCATTAACCCTTCGCTGTCGCGATCGAGGCGCCCGACGGGGTAGACATCCCCCACGGGAACAAAGTCTTTAAGGGTGAGGCGCGGCGCGGCAGCGGCGGCAGGGGGAGTATTGCCCTCGCCAAACTGGCTGAGCACGTTGTAGGGCTTATAGAACAGGATGTACTGGTATGCCGCCATGGCTACGGGCTGCAAATATACGGGCTGCAAACATATTGAGTGAGGACCGCCACGCCCAATCTATGCGCTGCAAAACCGCTGGGCCGCGATCGCAGTTTGAACCACAGCCTAAGAGCTGCAACATTTCATTGCAACTCTTGTGGAAATGTTGAGAAACCAAAGCCATCCAGGTCAGGCCGATATGCTGAACTCTATAAGACTGATCGTGGCAAGGACAACACCATGGAATTCGGGAATAAGTATCGTTTCGCTTGCACCCTCACCTTCGGCGACATTTACGGCCAAATTATCGCCTGGCTGGTGATTTTGTTCATTAGCCTGGCGGCGTCCCTGGCCCTGATGGGCGCTCGGCAGCCCGTAGTCGCCCTGGCCACCGTAGGGCTCATTTTGGTGCTATCGCTGCCCTTTCTGCTGTTTGCCTTTGTCACTACCCTGTTTAATCACATCGAAGTTCAGCCGGTTGAGGCCAGCGAGAATGCCCCTAACCGCCCCGAAAGGACGGTTAGCTCACCAGCCCGGGCCTAGGCCAGCCTATTCTGCCGATTCTGCGGCTGGGGCTGGCTCTACAACGTCTGTACTGTCGCTGCCCGCCCCAGGTGACCCCTGACTTTGGGTAGACATTAGCTCGATTTGATCTTTAAACTGGGCGGGGGCCAACGCCGTGGCCTGGGCAAAGAGCGCCTCGGCGGTGTTGGCGTCTCCTTGGTCTCGCAGCACTAGGGCTTTGGCCAGCACCGGGCGAAAGTCTTCTGGGTCAGCGGCAATCGTTTCATCGTAGAGCGCAATCGCCTGGCCCGGATTTTGGGCTTCTATGTGCACCTGGGCAAGCAGCAGCTTCACGGAGGTGGTGTCGATAGCGGTGGCCGTTCCCTGGGACTGAAGTTGATCGGCGGTTTTGAGGGTGTCTTGCAGCAGTCCGATGGCGGCCTGGGGGCGTTCTTGCTGTACCAGCAGCACGGTCAGCCCCTGCAGCGCGTTCATGTTGCCCGGCTGCTGGTCGAGCACCTGGCGGTAGGTTTGGGCGGCTCCTTCTAGGTCACCCATCTGCTGCTTGGTTTGGGCTAGCAGCACGGCGTAGTCGGGCACCCCGGGGTTGAGTTCTACCAGTTTTTCTAGGGGGCCAACCACCCCGGCCACATCGCCCAGCTGAATACGCGCATCGACTAAGCCCTGCAGAGCCGTCTGGTTGTCGGGCTCGCGCTCTAACACCAGTTCGTAGCCCCGGGCTTGGGCCTCTAGCTCAGCCTGCATAGCGGCGGGGTCGGCAGCGGGGGTGGCCTCGGGGGTACTGCTGGCTCGGCGGTTGCTGTTGCTGCCCAAAATTGGCAGCAGCGACAGCGACAAAAAGGCCGCCAAGGCCAGGGTTAAAACAGTGCCAACGAGCCAACGGTTGCGGTTTGCAGTCACGGGTCTACCTCATCGGGGGAGCGGCGGAAGGGCGATACCCGGTTTAACGAGCGATCGCGTAGATGTAAAAGATTCAGGTCAATGATTCTAGCGCTTTAGTTAGGGCCTAGAGTTTAGGCCTGGGCCAGTCAAGGGCATGGGTCAGGGCTACAGTAGCAAAGAAGTTGCCAAAATGCTCAGAAACAATACGGATTGCTAACCGTCAACGATGGAGAATTAAAGCAGCTACGTCAGCAGCTTCGTCAACGGCTCTCGGGGCTGTGGTTAGCCAGGGTGTAAAGCCCCTAACAAGTTGCGTTAACCGCTTAAATATTTGCCCTGACAATGCACATGAAAGGGTGAATGCTACGCTAGGCTTACAGGCTAGTCATGCGCAAAATTGCCGTTGCGCCGGGTGGCCAACTTATGTTGAGAGGGAGATCGGTGGTGTCATGGGTTCTGCAGAGCAAGACGCTTCTAAAAGCGACGTTACAGCTAAAGTTGGCATCGATCCGGGGGTGGCACCTGCTGCCGATCGGCCATCGCTAATGTCTCCTCCCCAGCGCCCGGTACGTCCGGTGCGCCCCGCCGTTGCCCCCGAGACTGCGGTTGTGGTCAAGGCGGCGCCCAAAGCCCCTGAGCCCGAGCCCGCCAGTAAAGTTGCCATTGCCGAAACCCCTGAGCCCGATCCAGCTGCCTACCGCTATCAACCCATTGCCCCTCCCAGTGAGCCCATGCAGTACCGGGCCATTGGCCTAGTGCGGGGCACCTACGAACCCAGCGAGGCCGACCAGCTCAACCGAGGCAACCTCACCACCGACGACGGTCACGTGATCGATTCGGTGCTGCTGGGTCGCATTACCAGCCTGGTTAAAAAGCATATCGATCTCTCGGTCTCTCACCTGTGGGTGGTGTATCCCCGCACCCGCCGCGAACTCGACAACGACGACCAGGATTTGCACCTGCAAATCGTCGGCGTCTGGGAACCTGAAACCCTAGGTCTCCCCGGCGAATCGCCCGCCGGCGACGGCGGCGAGGAGGCCGATCCAGACGCCTCTGAAAAACCAGATTTAGCCGACCTGCCGCCAGTAGACGACAACTTTTTCTCCATTCGGGGCGAAGTGATCAAATACACCCCAGAGGATAAATGTATTGCGGTCAAAATCCTTCAGGGGGTGAAGCGCACCCCCAGCTCGTCAAAACCTTTTAAACTACTGCTCCACGGCACCATTGAGGGCCGCACCGTCGGCTATTTTTGGGACTTTAAAGTCAGGCGCGAGGCCAAGGTTTTGGTACTGAGCGAGGCGTCGGTGGTGGGCATTGTGCCCCCCAAAAAGCGGCCTAAGGGCAGCGGCGGCGGTGCCCCTCGACGCGGCAAACCAGGCGTGCGCAGCGGCGGTCCCGGCGGCAGCCCCGGCGGCAGCCGACCACCCTTGCCCAGCCGACGTCCCCCTGGGGTCAAGGGCAGCGAACGCCCCAAAAAGCGCGAAGAAAACCGCGACACCAGCGCCGAATAGCCGTCTTTTTACCCCAGGGCATCCTGGGGTAAAAAGGCTCGATCTTGGGGCAGCGGCGCGACGGGGGCGGCCAGCTCAAATTGTCCTGTCTCAATCCAAGTCTTTAATTCGCTTGCCACCTGACGGGCCAGATACACGCTGGCTAGCGGCGCTGTGCGCACCGGCTGTCCCTCAATGGTAATGCTGCCCGACTTGAGCTGGGCATAGCTGACCAGCCCAAAGGTGGGGCGCACCCGGCGAGGAATCGAAAAATCCATCACCGGCGCCACAATGTCGGCATCTTGCACAGCGCAGTGAACCGCCACCTGCTCGTTGAGAATGGGAATGGGCACGCCGACCCCCAGCATGAGCGAGGGGCCGTAGCCTTTGAAGTAGCAACCCCGCACCCACTCGGGCCGCATCTGCTTGGCATCGCCAATCAGCGCCAGGGTAGCCGCCGGGCCAATGGGCGTGCGGTTGGGCAAGCGCCGCTGTAGCGGAAAGTGCTGAGTGCCTTCCCAGGCGACGTAGCCGACCCCGCCGCCAAAGAAGATGCGGGTGCCAATGCCGATCGCCTCCAGATCTGGATCGTTAAGCAGCGGCGAGAGGGCACCGGGGTTGGCGTAGACGGCGTTGCCCAGGCGCGGTTGCAGCGGGCCAAGGTAGGTGGAAAGGGTGCGATCGCCCCCATTCACTCCCACAATAAAGTTTTGGTACAGCCCCCGGGGGCTAAACAGATAAAACTGGTTGATGGTGTCGCGGGTGATGGTGGTTTCGAGCGCCGTGCGGGGGTAGCAGTCGGTGCCGTGGCCCGTGGCCTGAAGCGACACACTGCGCCCGGCAATCAGGTCGGCAATCACGTGGCCGCCGCCGTGCTCGCGTACCACTTCGGTATCGCCCAGGTCGGCACCGCGTCCGGGCACAGCGGGCTGGCTCGCCCCCAGGCACACATCCACCGCGCCAAAGCCCGCGTAGGCGGGTACCCCATCTAGGTAGCATTCCAGCAGCTTGATGGGCGGGTCGGTGTGGCCCAGGTTGAGCATCGCCCCCGACGACTCCATCGGCTCAAAGGTGCCGGTGACAACCACATCGACCGCCTGGGCCGCCGCCGCGATGCCCTGCTCTTTAGCCTGGGTCTTAAAGGCTTCAGCGGTTTGCACCACCACGGTGCCCTGGCGAATTTTGTCGTTGATGCTGGCGATGGTGCGCATGGGCAAGGCCTAGGGGGTAGATCTGCGCCGCAGCCAGAACAGCCCGCCCATCAGCGCTGAAGGCGCCAGCAACAGCGCCACCACCACCCCTAGGGCGGGGTTGTTTTGGGCGGCCTGGGAGCCGACCAGCAGGGCCGGCAGCGCATACTTGACGGCCGCCCCCAGCGACCCAGAGAGCAAAATTACTTTAGCGACAAAGCCGAGGTCAGAGGAGTTCATGGGTTAAGAGGCCGAGCGCCGCACGTTGAGACAGCACCACTCCTGTCGCCGCCACAGGGTGGCCACCACCCAGCCGTGCTGCTCTAGGGTGTCGGCCACCAGCTTTGACTGGTCGAGCAAAATACCGCTGAGAATGCCCCAGCCGTCGGCGCTAACAATGGTGTGCATCTGGGGGATGAGGTCCATAATCACCTCCGCCAGAATGTTGCACACAATGCCATCGACGGGGGCGTCGATGGTTTGCGCGATCGCATCCAGGCTGCCGTGGAGCAGCGGCAGCTGCTCTTCGCTCAGCCCGTTCAGCACCCGGTTGCCCATAGCGGAATGCACCGCCAAATCGTCGGTATCGGCCGCGTAGGCCCGCCTGGCCCCCAGCAGCAGCGCCCCAATGGACAGAATGCCGGACCCGCAGCCGATGTCGGCAATGGTCACGTCTGTTTTCTCGTAGGTGAGCCGCATCTCCAGCGACTCCAGGCAGAGCTGGGTGGTGGGGTGGTTACCGGTGCCAAAGGCCACCCCCGGATCGAGGCGCAGCACTAGGCGCTCGTTACCGGCAGGAGGCTCTAGCCAGGCGGGGGTGATCAAGAAGCGATCGCCAATCGGTTCGGGCTGCCAGTGCTCTTTCCAGCTTTTTGACCAGTCTTCTTCATCGATCAGATGCCAGCTGACCCGGGGCAGCACCTGATCGCTACAGAGGGCATCCTGCTTGATCAGCAGCGCCAGGGCCGACAAATCCAGCAGCTCTAGGCGGTGCTGCGGAAAATAGGCCTGCACCACGCAGGACGACCCTCGCCGCTGGGTTGAGGTGCCCTGGCTGCCAAAGTTGTCAAACCGCCAAAAGACCGTATCTTCTAGGGCCGGATCGCACAGAACCTTTACTTCCCACCAGGTGTTGACCACAGCCATGCCAGCGGTTGCCTCGCACATATCGACGGATTTGACGGGCAAAAGTCGCCCTTGCCCATCCTACAGGGTCTAGAGATTAACGGTGTAGGCATCACGAATGCCCGGCACTTTCAGAATTTCGGCCAAAATGCCCTCCGGCAGCGGGTCGTCTAAGCTCAGCGCCATCACCGCATCGCCGCGCACAATTTTGCGGCCCACCTGCATGCTGGCAATGTTGACGTTAAAGCTGCCCAGCAGCGACCCAATTTTGCCAATAATGCCCGGCATATCGCGGTGCAGGGTAAACAGCATGTGCTGGGTCGGCGGCACGTTGATGGGAAACTCGTCGATGTCGGTAACGCGAATTTCGCTGCCCCCCAGCAGTACCCCCGTCACCGAATGCTCACCCAGGCTGCCCTTAGCCGACAAATTCAGCGACCCCGTGTAGTCGCGAATGTCGGCATCGCGGGTTTCGATCACGTGGATGCCCCGCTCTTTGGCCTCAATGGAGGCGTTGACGTAGTTGACCCGCTCCTGCAGGGCGTGGGAGAGCAGCCCCTTGAGGGCCGCCACCATGATCGGTTGGGTGTCGCCCCCGGCGATGTCGCCCTGGAGCCGCACCGTGAGTTCTTCGACCCGGCCCCCGGCCAGCTGGCCCACCAGGTTGCCCAGGGTTTCGGCCAGCTGCAGGTAGGGGCGCAGCTTTTGCATCACCTCAGGACGCAGACCGGGGATATTCACCGCCGATCGCGCCGGTAGACCCAGCAGCACGTCGCGAATTTGCTCGGCCACATCGATGGCCACGTTCACCTGGGCCTCTTCAGTTGAGGCCCCCAGGTGGGGGGTGAGAATCACGGCTTTATCTAGCTCTCGCAGCTCCGAATCGCCCAACGGCTCCGATTCGTAGACGTCCAAGGCGGCCCCGCCAATGGTGCCCTCGCGCAGGGCCTTGGCCAGCGCCACTTCGTCGATGATGCCGCCGCGGGCGCAGTTGATGATGCGCACTGTAGGCTTCATGGTGGCCAGGGCTTTTTCATCGACCAGGTGGGTGGTTTCGGGGGTCTTGGGCAGGTGCAGGGTAATGTAGTCGGCCTCACGGAATAGCAGGTCTAGCTCCACCAGGCGGCAGCCCAGCTGTTCGGCCCGCTCGGCGGAGATAAACGGGTCGTAGGCCAGCAGCTTCATGCCCATGGCTCGCGCCACCGTGGCTACGTGGGAGCCAATTTTGCCCAGACCCACCACACCCAGGGTTTTCTTGTAGATTTCAACCCCGGTGAAGTCTTTGCGCTTCCACTCGCCGGCCTTGACGGAGCGATCGGCGCTGGGAATGTAGCGCGACATCGACATCATCATCGCCAGGGCGTGCTCTGCCGCCGCGATCGTGTTGCCCTCGGGGGAGTTGACCACCACAATGCCCCGCCGAGTGGCTTCGGGCACGTCGACGTTGTCTACGCCAACTCCAGCCCGACCAATAATTTTCAGGCTCTGACCCGCTTCAATGACTGCTTTGGTCACCTTGGTGCCAGAGCGAATCATCAGCGCGTCGTAGTCGCCAATGGCGGCTACAAGTTCCTCTGGCGACAGGCTGGTGTTGACATCCACCTGAGCGACCTGGGAGAGAATATCGAGGCCTGCCTGATCGATGGGGTCGGAAACTAAAACCTTGGGCATGGGTCAGCCATAAAAATGTCACAGGGATCTACTTTACTGCAAAGGCGGGGCGGGGCATTAGTGTGGTGAGTACTTTTGGCGCGGCGGGCAGAGTGAATGGAGTAGATGGGGTGCTCAAGCAGGGAAGAGATGGAGGAGGTGAGGGAGATGGGGAAGGGGCGGGGCTGTAGGGTGCATTCGCGCAGCAATGCACCTTTGGGAGAAGCTCTGCAACGATGCTTTCTTAATACAGCGAGGGAGATTGAAGGCACGAACATTTCACCCGTCACCTAGGTCTTCTAACGACCGAAAACAGTCAGAAAGAACGACATTGGAAAATAGAAAACCTTTGGGATCGGTGAGCCGCAGGTGGCGCAGGGTGTCCCAGGTGTTGCCTTCGGCCATCACTAGTCCTGTCTGAATGTGCGGCTTCAGGGTTCGATAAAGAATTGCCCAGGTTTCTGGGGGGCAATGGGAACGCAGCTCATCCCCGCTGAGCCCCTCTTTCAACCGCAGTCCTAACATCAATCGATCCAACAACTGCTCCATTGGTGGTGTCGGTGGTTCGCAGTGAATTCCTCCCGCAGCTTTGAAGTCCTTGACCCATTCCCCGTAGGTCGCCAGCGTCCTGGGACGACTGACGCGCTGATGCTGGGTGTAGCTGGCGGCCCCGAGGCCAAAGCCGTAGTAGGGCTGATTGCGCCAGTAGGTCAGGTTGTGCTGACATTGGTGCCCCGGTTGGGCGTAGTTGGAGACTTCGTAGTGGTCGTAGCCCTGGGCGGTAAGGAATGCTTGGGCCAGTCGATACATTGTTGCGGTTTGCTCGTCCGTGGGCAGCGGCGCAGCGCCCGGTTGGTAGCGCTGGGCGAAGACGGTTTGGGGTTCCACTGTGAGGTCGTAAATCGATAGGTGATGGGGATGCAGAGCCACAGCTTTGGTTAACCCAGTTTCCCAATCGGCCAGGGTTTGGTGGGGCAGTCCAGAGATTAAATCGAGGCTCCAGTTGGGCATGGCGACCTGGTGGAGCCAGTCTACTGAACGGTACACGTCGGCAGTACGGTGGTAGCGGCCACAGCTTTCTAGGGTGGCATCGTCTAGTGCTTGAACGCCCAAACTGATGCGGTTGATGCCTGCGGCTAGGTAGCCCTGGAGATGCGCTAGGTCAAAGGTGCCGGGGTCCATTTCCATGGAGATTTCGGCGGTGGGGGCAATGCCAAAGCGGCGATTGAGCTGGGAAAGAATCGTTTCTAGCTGGGGAACGGAGAGCAAAGACGGGGTGCCGCCGCCGAAGAATACGGTTTGCAGCGGCTGCTCGTTCAATCTCGGAGTTGCTGCAATTTCTGCACAGAGCAGGTCCACATAGTTCTCAACGGTGCCGGAGGTTTCGCCCCGCTGCTGGTTGCCCAGTACAGAAATGGGGAAGTCGCAGTAGAAGCAGCGGCGGCGGCAGAAGGGAATGTGAACGTAGGCAGAAGTGGGAGGCTGGAGACCTGGGTGACTGTGTGTCATAGCCCGTACCTTGAAGCGAGGGGTTGGGGTTCGCAACCAGATCTGCCGCTGGGGACATTTCGATTGTCCCCAGACCCCCTCGACCAGGGACGTTCCGCCGCCCTGGACCCGACGGATGTATTGGGCTGTGGGCGGCGTGTCGCGCTTCGCATCGGTCTCGGCTTGTAGGTTATCTGTGGAGACATACCCCTTGCAGTGGCCTAGGCGTATGTCAAATTACGCTAACACTATCGCCGAGCTTCAGGAGTTGCCCGCCTTGGGTGGGGATGTTGGTGTTGACCGCCAATTTGTAAAAATGGTCAAACCGTTGGGGGGGTGCCCAGCTCGGTAGGGTGGCGGCCCGCTGTTGGGCGAAGGTTTTTTGAAAGCGATCGGTGGCGGCTCCGGTGAGGGTGTCGCGGGTGGGGACGATACAGCGCTGGCAGGGGTTGATGCCCTCTAGCACCACGTCGCCAATGGCGAAGCGCACCGGGGTGGAGTTGGGGCCGAAGAGCTGGTCTTCCCAGAAGGGAGGTACGCCGTCAATCTCTAGGTTGGTGCGGAAACGGCGGCGGGCTTCGTCGAGGGTGAGGCCATGCCAGTCGGCAACGGTTTGGAGCGTAGCGGTGCTGATCAGCGTTGGCCCAGCGGCATGGGTGTCGTCAGGGAAGCCGAGGTCGCGGTTTGCTTGCAGGGTGACGGGCTGCTGAAAGTAGTTGCTGAGCCAGGTTTCTAGGGCTGAGCGCTGCTGGTGCAGGTGAAAGGTGACGGTGGGGCTATCGCCATCCACGGCTAGGGTGATGGACTCGCCATCGTTAGAGAAGGTCGATCGCAGTCGGTGAATAGTGGCGATGCGCTTGCCGTTGACGAAGCGG
>DASQNN010000067.1:0-14081 GCA_035644955.1 Nodosilinea sp.
AGCTCTGGACCCGCGAGGGCTCCCTGATCGCCACGCTCAACGGCCACAGCTGGGGGTGTCATGCCGTGCAGTTCAGCCCCGACGGCAACATCCTGGTCACCGCCAGTTATGACGGCACCGCCAAGCTCTGGACCAGCAAGGGCACCCTGATCACCGCCCTCGATGGCCATAGTGGGTCGGTTAAGGCCATGCAGTTCAGAGCCCCGACGGCAACACCCTGGCCACCACCAGTGACGACCGCACCGCCAAGCTCTGGCCATCTTGGGATTTAGAAACCGTGGTGGCTCATGTTTGCCAGGAGGTGCGAGGGTATCTGAAGAGCAGCCCCACTGTGGCAGAGGCAGATAGGAAGCTTTGCGATTGAGGACGTGCTTTTGAAAGTTAAATCGTTGCCCGCGCCTCAGAACAGCATCACAATCCCTCTGGCAGAATCTTTCGTGAAAAGTTCCAAAAGTTGTTCTACGCTGCGTAGGACAATTCCTCCCCAGCTGCATCGGCGCAAGCCAAATCGGCTAGCTGCGCGCGCAGGCAACTACTCAACCCAAAAGCCTTCAGCAGGTTAAGGCCATTGAGCACTCGGCTTAATCGATGTCACCTCAGCTACCTCCCAGCAGTGTCATTCTGCCCGTTCAAAGTCGATGTTTCAGGAAACAGCGTTGCTGATTCAGGGTATGAAGCGACGGCTCAAAGCTTTGAAAACTCATTCCGGATTTCGCAAATTCATACTGCCATTTAGCAACGCCGCCTAAGCTACGAGCACGTAGGCCAACACGGCGCGTGCAGCCTTAAAGCAATCTTCTCGATGACCACCGAGTGCACAGAGCCTGAGTTCACTAATCTCAAAGAAGAATTAGAAGAGTTAGGTTATAGGCTGAACGTAGTAGACGGCTGCACAAAAGAGCATCAGGATGCGAGACAACGTGCTCTCAATGATGCAATGACCACTGCTTAAGTAGGAGAGATCACATGCAGATCGAATTTCCCGACCATTTAGTGCCCACCGTAGGTAAGTCAGTGAAGGCTTTGAGTGACCAAGCCTTTTTATCAAGTGAGGACCGAACAGTACTTGTCCTGCTTCGAGAACTGCAGCAAGCCATTAGTTTTAGCAAGAGCAAAGAGGAGTAATGGCTAAAATTATGACCCGCTGGAAGACTTTCTCGTACGATGTCTTGGGCAACAAGGCCCTAAACTGGCGAAGCTGCGATTTGGGGCAACTTACCGAGCAATCCCTTAAGCAGTGGGGAATTCAAGTAGTACACCACCTGGACTAGGGATGAACTAATTTTCTTCAAAAATGAGTAGTACACCGGCTTCTTTCATTGTTTTTAGAGTCTGAAACCCTCATTTCTCCGTTGAAGGGTTGCCTGACGCGCAGCTATCCAGCAATACAAAGGAACTAAATTGCCCCAAATAGCAGCTTCGCTACCTTGAGGCCTAGTTACGCCGAGAGACAACTAGGCAACGAAAATCGGAGATTTGGGGCTTCGGAAGGAACAAGAAAACGTGGGTATCGCTATCAGCACAGTAATGCCCACCAGCGAGAGCAGGTCAAAGCCCAGCCCATTGTTGTTGCCAATCTACATCGTCCGATCAACGGGCCATTCCCTAGAATTCATAGGCGTTCACATCGCAACTTGCCCATAGTGCCCAAGAACAAAACCCCCACGGGCCAGCGGTGCCGGTGGGGGTTAAGGTGCATCTACGGAACGTTTCAAGAACTCGCTGCTGTGGTTAGGGTGCCCCGATTGGTGGGGCGCGGTAACGGGGGCAGAATGCAATCGCCCAGGTGGCTTAGTCGGTGGAGCTGACCCGCTTGCGGGCATAGACATCACCTATTGAGTCCTGATCGATCAGTATTATCTATTGGTGAGCCTCTGGGCATTAGTCGCCCGTCCTACTCCCGCTACATTGCTCCGCAACATGATTTCAATCAAGAGGATGCCAAATCTGACCCGCTCTCAACTATCGCGCTATGGCATCGCTGGTCTCAGCGTTTTACTAGCAACCTTGGTGATGTTGCTGCTAGACCCTCTGCTGGCTATGACTCAGAGTCCTTTCCTGTTGTTCTTTGGCGCTGTCGTGGTCAGCGCTTGGTCTGGTGGCTTCGGTCCAGGCCTGGTTGCCACTGCTCTATCCGGGTTCGTTAGCGCCTATTACTTTATTCCGCCCTTTTATTCCCTCTCTCTCACCTGGGCCAGCGGCTTGCGGCTGAGTTTATTTTTGCTAGAGGGTGTGCTCATCAGTGTCTTCGCTGGCAAACTGCGGGTGGCCCAGCAGCGGCTTGAGCGCACGTTGTCACAGTTACGGAGCAGTGAAGGAGACTACCGGCAACTTGCCATGCAGTCGCAGGAACAGGCGAAGACGTTAGAGGCAATTTTCTCCGCGTTCGTCGACCATATCTTCGTTTTTGATCAGGAGGGGCGCTACAGCTATGTCAGCGATAGTGCTGCTCAGGTACTCGGTTTTTCACCCGATGCCATGATTGGCAAGACCTGGCAAGACCTTAGTTTGCCAGCAGTAATTATGGAGCCAGTGGATGCCCAGCGAGAGATAGTGATGTCTACCGGGCGGTCGCTCAAAAGTGAAACTGATTCTGCCACAGACAATGAGGTGCGGTTCTACGAATATATTCTCACGCCGCTGAGTACCGGCTCATCCAGAAAAGCTGTAGTGGTCATTTCTCGAGATATTACTGAACGCAAACAAGCCGCCGCCGAGCGAGAACAGCTCTTACAACAGGAACAAACCTTGCGCCAGCAGGCAGAAATTGCAGAACGTAAACTATACGCCCTTTTGGCCAGCATCCGCGAAGATTTTCTGTTGTTCGATCACGACTGGCGTGTAGCCTATCTCAACCCCCAGGCCGAGCTCACCATGCAAAGGTCGCCCGACCAAATTTTAGGCCATCGCATTTGGGAGCTATTTCCCGACCTGGTTGGAACAGAGTACTACCATCGACTGCATCAGGTCATGCGAGAACAGGCCCCGGTTCAGTTTGAGTACTACTACGACACCTGGGATGTGTGGTTTGACAATCGCGTTTACCCAAGTCCCGAGGGCATTACCATCCTCTGCACGAACATTACCAATCGCAAACGCGCCGAAGCTGAACGAGAACAGCTCTTGCAGCAAGAACAAGTCGCCCGCGAAGCCGCCGAGAACGCCAACCGAATCAAAGATGAATTTCTTGCCGTGCTGTCCCACGAGTTGAGATCGCCCCTCAATCCGATTTTGGGCTGGACCCAACTGCTGCGAAGCGGCAAACTCAATCCGGCTCGTCAAATGGATGCCTTAGCCACGATTGAGCGTAACGCCAAACTGCAATCGCAACTGATTGAGGATTTGCTCGACATTTCCCGCATTATGCAGGGCAAGCTAAGCTTAACAGTGGCTTCAGTCAGTTTGTCGTCTATCATTGCTGCTGCCGTTGAGACTGTGAGTTTAGCGGCAGCAGCGAAAACTATTCAAATCACGCTTGACCTTGACCCAGACGTTGCGCCAGTCTCTGGCGATGCTGCCCGGCTGCAGCAAGTGGTCTGGAACCTGCTCACCAATGCGGTCAAGTTCACAGCCAATGGCGGACAGGTAACGGTTCAACTGAGGCAAGTTGCTGCCGAAAGCAGCTCGGGTACTGTGATGGCACAAATTCGAGTCATCGATACGGGAAAGGGAATCGATCCGCAATTTCTGCCCCATGTGTTTGAGTATTTTCGGCAAGAAGACGCCTCCACGACGCGCAAATTTGGCGGTCTGGGATTGGGTCTGGCGATCGTGCGGCAAATTGTGGAACTTCACGGTGGCACAGTCAACGTAGAGAGCGGCGGTGAGCATCAAGGTGCAACCTTTAGCGTGCAGCTACCGGCCCTGCAGCAGGCAACGCCGATCCTCTCTGAAGAAAGCCAGCTTCAATCCGCTTCAGAAACACGGTTAGACAACGTGCAAATTTTGCTCGTCGAGGACGATACCGATGCTCGTGAGTTTCAGTCTTTTCTGCTAGAGCAACATGGGGCAACCGTAACCGCCGTTGCTTCAGGTGTAGAAGCGCTGCAAGCGTTAGAGCAATTTATTCCAGATGTGATTGTCAGTGATATTGGCATGGAAGGGATGGATGGCTACGGGCTAATGCAGCAGATTCGCTCGCTCCCGCCCGCTCAAGGTGGTGCGGTGCCCGCGGTCGCGCTCACGGCCTATGCCGCAGAAATTGACCGAGAAAAAGCTCTCCAAGCTAGATTTCAAACACACTTGACGAAACCGTTGGAGCCAGAACGATTTGTCAGCGAGATCGTAGCCCTGCTCAAGCTAAACCGAGTCTAGAAATTGTGCCTTGCCACAAGCAGTGCCACCTTTTTACAGCGAGGAAGCAGCCCTACGATTATGCCCATGAAAAATTTGGCTAACTTCTTAATAGTAGTTAGTCAATTACCGTCGATAAGTTTTACCCAATCAAGAACGCTAGCCAAATCGCAGTGGTTAGGCCCCGGTGCTCTTTCCCGAGCAGCTGAGGAACCCCGATCATGCCGCATAGTGGCCCAGGCTAGTTGTCCCGCGCCTCAGAACAGCATCTCAATCTCTCTTGCAGAATCTTCCGTGAAAAGAAGTTCCAAAAATTGTCCTACGCAGCGTAGGACAATTTCTCCCCGCCTGTATCAGCGCAAGCCAGCCCGGCTAGCTGCGAGCGCAGTCAACTACTCAACAAAAGAATGCAAGTTTCAGCCTGATGTAGACCTGTTTGAATGAGCCTGCAGGCCTAAAGCCTCTTTTGCTTTATATCCCTTACCCCCGGATTGTTGATTGGAGCAGGCGGTGGTAGCCTCAGGAGTCGGGAAATCCCTCTTGCTGCTCAGGATGCTTGATTAAGCCGTAGAGGGCAACTCGTTCTGCAAATTAACTGATAGGTGCAGCTATGGCATTAAGTCTCAAAGCGCCCGCCTGGTCTATAGGGTTGCTACTCCTGGGGCAACTTCTGAACGGATGTGCTTCAAACTCAACTGAGCCAAGTGCTTCTGCGCCAGCCTCCAATGCTTCTTCAGAACAGATAGTCTTGGCGATTGGAGGAGAGAGCGAGGAAGGGTATGACCCCACCTTAGGCTGGGGCCGCTACGGTTCACCCCTGTTTCAGAGCACTTTGCTGCAGCGCGATGAAAACCTTGAAATCGTCAATGACCTGGCGACCGACTACACCGTTAGCGAAGACGGCAAAACCTGGACGGTGACGATTCGCCAAGACGCTCAGTTTTCTGATGGGGAGCCGCTGACGGCAGCTGATGTTGCCTACACCTTTAATAAGGCGGCAGAGAGCGGCGGCCTGACTGATGTGACGGTGCTAGAAGAAGCCGTCGCCACCGACGACTACACAGTTGAGTTGCGGCTGAAGCAGCCCCAAAGCACCTTTGTCAACCGCCTGATCACCGTGGGCATTGTGCCGGAGCACGCCCATGGTCCTGACTATGCTCGCAACCCCATTGGCTCTGGCCCCTATCAACTCGTTCAGTGGGACGAGGGGCAGCAGCTGATTGTTGAAGCCAACCCCAACTACTACGGCGAAGCCCCTGGGATTGAGCGACTCGTTTTTCTGTTTACCGAAGAAGATGCGGCCTTTGCGGCGGCCCAAGCTGGGCAAGCCCAGGTGGTCAGCGTGCCCCAGTCGCTGGCGGTGCAGAACATCGAGGGCATGAAGCTCTACGACGTTGCCAGCGTGGATAACCGGGGGCTGATGTTTCCCTTTCCTGACGAGGGGAGTAAGACTACGCCAGACGGTAAACCGGTGGGCAACGCCGTCACCTCAGATCGGGCAATTCGGCAGGCGGTGAACTACGCCGTCGATCGGCAGGCGCTGGTAGACGGGGTGCTGGAAGGCTACGGATCTCCCGCCTATGGCCCGGTCAGCGGCCTAGCCTGGGAAGAACCAAGCGCCAATATCGAAGATGCTGACCCTGAGCTGGCCCGGCAGATCCTGGCAGACGGGGGCTGGAGCGACAGCAATGGCGATAGTGTCGTTGAAAAAGATGGCTTGAAGGCCGAGTTCACCCTACTTTATCCGGCCAGTGACAGTACTCGCCAGGCCTTGGCGTTGTCGGTCGCAGAAATGCTCAAGCCCGTGGGTATTCAGGTCAATGTCGAGGGCAAAAGCTGGGATGAGATTACTCCCCTAGCACACAGCAACGTGGTGCTGTTTGGCTGGGGCAGCCACGACCAGACGGAGATGTACAACCTCTACCACAGCAAGGCGGCCCAGGGCGATTTTTACAACGCAGGCTACTACGCTAACCAGGCGATTGACCAAACGCTGGATCTGGCGATGGGTGCCCCTTCGGAGGCAGAAGCGATCGCATTCTGGAAAGCCGCCCAGTGGGATGGCCAGCAAGGGTTCACGGCCAAGGGCGATGCCGCCTGGGCCTGGCTGGTCAACCTTGACCACACCTACTTTGTCCACGAGTGTCTAGACATCGGTCAACCCCAGGTGGAGCCCCACGGCCACGGCTGGCCGATCACTGCCAACATCGCTAGCTGGACCTGGACATGCAATTAAGGCCAATTCTGCTGTTTTTCAGCTACAAGCTGGTGCGGCTGGCGCTGCTGCTGGTCGCCGTAGCGGTGCTGACCTTTGGGCTGATGAGTCTGTCACCCATTGACCCGGTGCAGGCCTATGTTGGGGCCGACATGCTGCAGGTCAGTGCCGCCCAGCGAGAGCTGATCGCCCAGCGCTGGGGCCTAGATCAGCCCATGATTGTGCGCTTTTGGGACTGGTTTGGGCAGATCATTCAGGGCAACTGGGGCACCTCAATGGTGTTTAACCAGCCGGTTTTGCAGGTGATCGGCCAGCGGTTTCAGGTGTCGCTGCAGCTGCTTGCGATCGCATGGCTCCTGTCTGGTCTGCTGGGGCTAGTGCTGGGCGTGCTGGCCGGAGCCTTTGAGGGCACCTGGATTGACCGGGGCATTCGCCTCTATGCCTACACCCTGGCGTCGTCGCCGACATTTTGGGTGGCGCTGCTGCTGCTGATTTTCTTTTCGGTGTCGCTGCGGCTGACCCCGATTTGTTGTGCCGCTCCGCCCGGCGTGCTGGCCCAAAACGTTACCTTCTGGCAGCATCTACACCACCTGCTGCTGCCCGCCCTCTCTCTTAGCATCATCGGCATTGCCAACATTGCCCTACACACCCGCCAGAAGCTGATCGACGTGCTGCACAGCGACTATGTGTTGTTTGCCCGTGCTCAGGGTGAGAGCCTCTGGGGCATCTTGCAGCACCATGGACTGAGGAACATCCTGCTGCCCGCGTTAACCCTGCAATTTGCCTCGCTCAGTGAGCTGTTTGGCGGCTCGGTGCTGGTAGAGCAGGTGTTTGCCTATCCGGGGCTGGGGCAGGCGACCGTGCAGGCAGCGTTGCGCAGCGATGTGCCGCTGCTGGTGGGCATCGTTTTCTTTAGCGCCCTGTTTGTTTACGCCGGTAATACCCTGGCCGATCTGTCTTACCAAGTGATTGACCCACGTATCCGCATTGGCGGCAGGAGGACCGCATGACCACCCTTGCACCTCCCCAGATCCGCGCTCCCAAACAGCAGAGCAGTCGGCGGCAACAAACTCTCTGGACGATTGGGCTATGTGCCTTCTTTTTGGCGGCCATCATCCTCAGCACCTGGGTGATTGGCGATGCCGGGCTCAGCCCGGTGCTGCCCCAGCGCAACCAGCCGCCCTCGCTGGCCCATCCCTTTGGCACCGACTGGCTGGGGCGAGACATGCTGACGCGATCGCTCCACGGCATGTCCCTCAGCCTGCGGGTGGGTTTGCTGGCAGCCACCGCCAGCGCGCTGATCGCTACTCTGTTAGGGTTAGCGGCAGGCACGTTGGGCGGCTGGGTTGATGCCGTTATCTGCTGGATTGTCGACGTGTGCTTTAGCCTGCCCCACCTGGTGCTGCTGATTTTAGTTGCCTTTGCGGTCGGGGGCGGCACCCGGGGCGTAATCATTGCCGTAGCGCTGACCCACTGGCCCAGTCTGGCCCGCGTCATTCGGGCAGAGGTGCTGCAGGTCAACAGTTCCGACTATGTGCAACTCTCCCACCGGCTCGGCCGCTCTCCTGCCTGGATTGCCCGCCACCACATGGTGCCCCACGTCATTCCTCAGCTACTGGTGGGGTTAATTCTGCTGTTTCCCCACGCCATTTTGCACGAGGCAGCGCTGTCGTTTATCGGCATTGGCATTTCGCCCCACCTGCCCGCCATCGGCATTATTCTGGCGGAGTCGATGCGGCACCTGTCTACCGGCTACTGGTGGCTGGGAGTGATGCCCGGTTTACTGCTGCTGCTGTCGGTCAAAGCCTTTGACTGGCTGGGCGAAAATCTGCGGGCGTTGCTCGATCCGAAGACGAGTCAGGGGTAGCTATGCTGTCAGTTTCGAATCTCAACGTTACGTTTACCCAGTACGAGCAGGGGCTGCGCCGCAAGCAGCTCACGGTGATCACTGACCTGGATTTAGAGGTCAAAGCCGGGGAAGTAGTGGCGGTGGTGGGCGCTAGCGGGTCGGGTAAGAGCCTGCTGGCCCACGCCATTTTGGGCATTTTGCCGGAGAACGCGACCGTTGGCGGCACGATGCTGTTTCAGGGCCAGCCGCTGACGCCCCAGCGGTGTCAGCAACTGCGCGGCAAGGCCATTGCTCTGATTCCTCAGTCGGTGGGCTATCTCGATCCGCTCATGCGGGTGGGGCAGCAGGTGCAGCGGGTGGCCCAGCTCAACGGCCTGTCTAAGCCAGCGGCGCGAACGGCGGTGAAGCAAACCTTTCAGCGCTACGACCTACCCCCGCAGACAGGCCGTTGCTACCCGTTCCAGGTGTCGGGGGGCATGGCGCGGCGGGTGCTGGTGTCTACGGCGGTGGTCAGTCAGGCCGATCTGGTGATTGCTGACGAACCTACTCCCGGCCTGCACCCCGATGTGGTGGTCGAAACGCTAAACCACCTGCGGGAGCTGGCCCAGGAAGGGCGCGGGGTAATTCTAATTACCCACGACATCCAAGCGGCGCTGATGGTGGCCGACCGGGTGGCGGTATTCTACGCTGGAACGACGGCGGAAATCGCCTCGGCTCAGGACTTTGCCACCGGGAACTTGCGCCACCCCTACACCCAGGCGCTCTGGCGATCGCTGCCGCAAAACGATTTCACGCCGGTACCCGGTAACCAGCCCAGCCCTGAGGCATTGCCGGTGGGCTGCCTGTTTAGCGATCGCTGCCCCTGGATGACAGAGGCCTGTCTGCCCAAGCGGCCGGCGCTGCGGATGGTACGAAGTGGTTTAGTGAGGTGCATTCATGCTGAGCGGTGAAGGACTTTGGTTTCGCTATGCGCCCCAGCTGCCCTGGGTGGTGCAGGCGCAGACCATTGCGGTCGAGCCGGGCGAGGTGGTGGGGCTAATGGCTCCCTCTGGCTTTGGCAAAACCACCCTGGTCAAGCTGCTGGCGGGCTATCTAATTCCCACCCGAGGCAGGGTGAGCGTAGACGAACAGCCGCTTCCTGCCCAGCGGTACTGCCCAGTGCAGCTCGTTTTTCAAAATCCGGAGCTGGCGGTCAACCCGCGCTGGCGCATTGATCAAATTTTGCGCGAAGGCCATCCCCCCCAGATGCATCAACTTGATGCCCTGGGCATTCACTCCGGCTGGCTCAGCCGCTACCCCCATGAGCTGAGCGGTGGTGAGCTGCAACGAATTGCAATCGCACGCACCCTCAACCCCCAGACTCGCTACCTGATTGCCGACGAAATGACGGCCATGCTCGATGCCAACACCCAGGCGCTGATCTGGCAGGCCGTTTTGGCCTACACCCGCTCCCACCAGATCGGGGTTTTGGTGGTCAGCCACGATTGGCCTCTGATGAGGCGACTGTGCGATCGCATCCTCGATTTGGCCGCTACCCAAGACCACCGCACTCTAATTTCTCAGTAGCCGCAGCCCGCTCAGCGTCACTATCACCGTTGAGCCTTCGTGCCCCAGCACGCCCAGGGGTAACGTCAGATTGCCCGCAAAATTCGAAATCAGCAGAATTACGACAAACCCCAGGGCAAACACTATGTTTTGCTTGACCACGCTCTGAGCCCGACGACCCAGCCGAATCGCGTGCTCTAGGTGCTCCAGGCGATCGGCCATCAGCACAACGTCTGCGGTTTCAAGCGCCGCGTCGCTGCCCGCGGTTCCCATCGCAATGCCCACCGATGCCTGGGCCAAGGCGGGCGCATCGTTGATGCCATCGCCTACCATCGCCACCGTCTGATACTGTTTCTGCAAGCGCCGAACCACGTCTACCTTGTCTTCGGGCAGCAGCTCGGCATGGACCTGATCGACCCCGGTCTGCTGAGCAATGCTTTGGGCCGTCCGGGCATTGTCTCCCGTCAGCATGACAATCTGCTCAACCCCCAGCCGCTTGAGTTGAGCGATCGCCCGGGCTGCTGTCGGTCGCACGGTGTCGGCAACAGCAATGATGCCCAACACCTCACCGCTATAGGCCACCCACACCACCGTGTTGCCTTCAGATTCCCATTGCTGGCTGTGCTGCACCAGGGCCTGGGGAAGGCCCTTGGTCTGGGACTGCACAAAGGCCGCCTTACCAACCACCGCTGTTTTGCGATCAATCTCTCCGGTAATCCCCCGTCCGGCCTGGGCCTGGCCATTAACCGCCTCCGTCCAGCTCAGGTTTTGCTGGCGGGCGGCCTGCACAATCGCTTCGCCAATGGGGTGCTCAGACAGGCTCTCCAAGGCAGCGGCAACTTGAAGTAACCGCTGCGTAGATGGCTCAACAGCCCGCATACCGACCACCTCAATCCTGCCCGTTGTCAGCGTGCCGGTTTTGTCAAATGCGATCGCTCTCACCCGTCCCATGCGCTCCAGATGCGCTCCATTTTTAAACAAAATTCCCCGCCGCGCGCCGTTGGCAATGCCCGACAGCAGCGCGGGCATAATCGAGGCCATCAGCGCACAGGGCGACGCCACGACCAAAAAAATCAAGGCCCGGTAAATGGTTTGCTCCCAGCTCCAGCCCAGTAAAAAGGGCGGCAGCACGCCTAGCAAAATTCCGGCCACCACAATGACCTTGGCATAGCCCCGCTCAAAGCGCTCAATAAACTGCTGGGAAGGCGGTGCCTCGGTTTGGGCCTGCTGCACCAGGCGAATCACTCGCTGAATCAGGCTGCTTTCGGGCGGCTGGTGAATTTTTAGGCGCAGGGCTCCGCTGCCGTTGATGGTGCCTGCAAAGACCTCATCGCCGATAGTCTTTTCTACCGGAATGGATTCTCCGGTGATCGGTGCCTGGTTTAGGGTGCTAACCCCTTCAATCACCAGCCCATCGGTCGGCACCAGTTCTCCTGGCTTGACCAACACCTGTTCGCCAACGGCGATCGCTGAAATCGGCACAGTCTCTTCTCGCTCCCCTCGGATTACCCGTACCGTATCGGCAGTCAGGCTCATCAGCCCGCGAATGCTGCGCTCCGTTCGCTGCATGGCGTACCCCTCCAGCGCCCCACTGATGGCAAAGATCAAGATCAAAACCGCGCCATCCACAATCAGGAAATACTCTCGCCGCCACAGGCCCAGACTGGCCGCACCCAGCGCCGCCACAATCATCAGCAGGTCTACGTCTAGCTCTCTCTCTTTGAATAGGGTCGTCACCCCTTCCCGCGCACTCTCAAACCCACCAATTACGTAGGCTGCCGTCAAAATCAAAATGGCCGCTCCAACCCAGCCCAGGTGAAGCGATTGCCAACCCAGGAGGACGAGAGCCGCACAGGTGAAGGCTGCGATCGCATCCGGGTGGTCCTTCCACAGACTAGAAAGCCGGGGCGTAGACAGGTTGGCAGAAACCATACCGAAACCGTGACGTAGATAACCCTCTCACCTTAAACATTGACATTAGTGTCAATGTCAATGTTTAGGTAAGCTAGAGCCATGAAGGCTCCATACCTAACCATCAAAGAACTTACAGATGCCGTTGGCGGCGTCACTCCCCGTATGGTGCGGCACTACCACACCCTGGGGCTGTTGCCGCCCGTGCAACGCTCTGAGGGCAACTACCGTCTCTACACCCAGCAAGACGTGCAGCGCCTCCAGCGCGTGATTGCCCTCAAGCAGCAAGGGTTTCAGCTCTCCCACATTCGCCAGCTACTAGACAGCCAGTCCGAAGAACTTACCAATCCCACGCTAATGGCCCAGCTGCAGCAGCAGTATCACTCCGTAATTCAACAGATCACCCGGCTGCGGCAGACGGCAACGGCGCTAGAAGGACTGCTGGGGCGCGATCGCGATTGCCAGAGCACCCAGGCCGAGGTGCTAGCCCAGCTCAAGCAGCTAGATGTGAATACTCAGGAGGAGCTCGGCAAACTTGACCAGATCTGGTCAAATCTGGATGCAACGACAACAGCACATCCAGAGGCCTTTGAAGAATCCTTACAGCGGCTGCTGCCCGATTTGTCTCACTACTCCGAAATCACAACTCATTTGCTGCATCAGCTAGTGCTGGCCTGTGGCGACGTTAGCCTGATCAACTTTGTCAGCTTGAGCCCCAGTGCCATTGCCTCTTCACGGGAAGCACTTAAAGCGCAGTGCTGCATTGTGACAGATCTACCAAGCGTCGCCGCCACCCTCGATCGCACTCGCTTAGCGCATCTAGGATGTCCGATCGCAACCCTGATTGATGACCCCCACATTACGGGAGTCAGTGAAGCAGAGCAAACGTTTTACAACCATCCAGCTTGGCAAGAACGGCTACGGCAGACGCCCAAGGGGTCTGTGCTGGTCGTCGGATACGCCCCCTCAGTGCTGCTTGCAGCCTGTCAGCTCATAGAGCAGCAGCAAATCGAGCCCGCCCTCGTCATTGGCATGCCGATTGGGTTTAGCCATGCGCCAGCAGCAAAGCGGCGACTGGCGGCAACCAAAGTTGCCCACATTACGATTCAAGGCAGCTTCGGTGGTGGGCTTTTAGCATCAGTGACGTTAAATTCTCTAGTAGAAACGCTCGTTGAGAAGCCAGACTGTCACTGTTACCTTACCCGTTCTTAGCTTCAAGCTTCTCTCAGCAGCTCTTTTGTGAGATGTTCCACAAATTGTCCAACGCGCTGGCAATTACCACACCTACTCAAGACCTCCTATGAATATGGATATGGATGTAGGGTTGAGCCAAATCTGTTAGTGTGCGCGCGGGCAACTACTCAACCCACAAGCCTTCAGGAGGTTAAGGCCATTGAGCACTCGGATTAATCGATAGTCACCTCAACGACCTCCCAGCAGTGTCATTTTGCCCGTTCAAAGTTAATATTTCAGGAAACCGGTTGATTGCAGGAGGTCTAACGACCAAGCTTACCAGACGCAAATAACCTTTGCCACTCAATCAATCAATTTGGCACGTTCTGGTGCAGCGACTGGTTAGACTCACGGCGCATCTCACTGGAATGAATAAATTGACTTATCCCTTCAACGAGTTCAGGCACAACTGGCAGCGTTGGCTCAGAATAGGAAGCATTTTGCTGTTCAGGGTCTAATGGAACAGCTTTTAAGACGTGATTCATCCCCTCAATAATTCTAAGCTCCGCATCCGGCTTAGCCATTTTCAGGGCTTGCGCCTCACTGACAGGCACTTGGATATCAGTTGTTCCTTGAACAATCAGAACAGGTGCAGTGAGACGCCTAATCTCGTGGGCAGGGGTATAGCGGAACCAGGAAATGAGGTAGGGTTGGACGCTCGATCTGTAGAACATGTTTAGTTCTGGTGGAACAGAGGTCACTATGTTACCTTGCTCTAAAGCAGCAAGAATCTGCTCATTCTGTTGCCATAATGCGTCTGGCAATCTAGGTTGCAGTTGGTCTCGTAAAATTTGTGATGCAGTTTGGGCAGGTCCGGCAATTGATACAAAAGCATCTGCTTTAGTTATTTGAGTCGCCAGCATTCCAATCAGAGAGCCTTCACTGTGACCAATCACGGTGACGCTTGAGAAACGAGAATCTACCTGCAATTGCTGAATCCAAAGTGCAGCATCTTCAACATAGGTATCGAAACGCATATCAACTTCTTCAGGCCCTGCGGCTGAGCTTTCTCCAATACCGCGCTTGTCATATCGT
>DASQNN010000068.1:0-10269 GCA_035644955.1 Nodosilinea sp.
CAACTACAACAACGTGCTGTACCGCATGTTGGAGCATAAGGAAGCGCTGATTTCTCACCTGAGCTGGGTATCGCTGTTCCTGGGCTTCCACACCCTGGGGCTGTACGTGCACAACGACGTGGTGACGGCCTTTGGTACTCCTGAGAAGCAGATTCTGGTAGAGCCGGTGTTTGCTCAGTGGGTGCAGGCCTCTTCCGGCAAGCTGCTCTACGGGTTTAATACTCTCCTATCTAACCCTGACAGCATCGCCACGACCGCCTGGCCCAACTACGGCAACGTATGGCTACCGGGCTGGTTTGAGGCTATCAACAGCAGCACCAACTCGCTGTTTCTGACCATTGGCCCTGGCGACTTCCTGGTTCACCATGCGATCGCCCTGGGTCTGCACACCACCACCCTGATTCTGGTCAAGGGTGCGCTGGATGCCCGCGGTTCGAAGCTGATGCCCGACAAAAAAGACTTCGGCTACAGCTTCCCCTGCGACGGCCCCGGCCGTGGCGGCACCTGCGACATCTCCGCCTGGGACTCCTTCTACCTCGCCATGTTCTGGATGCTCAACACCATTGGTTGGGTCACCTTCTACTGGCACTGGAAGCATCTGGCCCTGTGGTCGGGCAACGTGGCTCAGTTCAACGAAAACTCAACCTACCTCATGGGCTGGTTCCGCGATTATCTGTGGCTTAACTCGTCACAGCTGATCAACGGCTACAACCCCTACGGCATGAATAACCTCGCGGTTTGGTCCTGGATGTTCCTCTTTGGACACCTGGTCTGGGCCACCGGCTTCATGTTCTTGATCTCCTGGCGCGGCTACTGGCAAGAGCTGATTGAAACTCTGGTTTGGGCCCACGAGCGCACTCCCCTGGCGAACCTGGTTCGCTGGAAGGACAAGCCCGTTGCCATGTCGATCATTCAGGGCCGAGTGGTGGGTCTGGCCCACTTTACCGTGGGCTACATCCTCACCTACGCGGCCTTCCTGATAGCCTCAACCTCGGCTCGCTTTGGCTAGCGAGACCATCCGTAGGGTGGGCAATGCCCACCCTACACCCCTGCCCCCTCCAAGAGGGGAATGAGATTTTCTACTTGCAGAATTCTTTAGGTAAAGCAGTCTCCCATGGTGGACAGTGCCCACCCTACGAAGCACTTTAAATAGGCTGAGGTGTCTGAGCGGCTCCCTACGATCGCCCGCTGCCACCTCCCAATCTTGAGACGGATGGAGACTCTCCGCTGCTCAAGAGTCCTGGTTCTTCGGGGTAGTTGAGCCAGGACTTTTATTCTTAAAGATAGGGTTCAAGGTCTAGGATTTCAAGGTTAGGGCCGCTGCTTGCCTAAACTCCGAAGTGGCTTTGTTAATCGGTTACAAGCTTTGCTTCGTTCACATGGCCCGCAGCATCGAGCTCAATCACTAGCCATTCGGAGTCGATGCTAATGAAGCTGCGCTCTGGCCCCAGCCGATAAACCATGTCGTAGTCAGCAAAACCGTTTTGGGGTTCTGGTGGGCCTAGCAGCTCAATCACGCCAGTCTGAGGCCTTCCCAGTAGCAGGTATTTTGCCAGTAGGTCATCCACCATGCAGAGGCGAACGTAGGTTGGATCGGCGCTGAGGTTGGGATCAGTCCACAGGGTGGGATTGAACTGGGTATAGCCCCGGCAGTGTTGCCACTGCTCCCAGTTCGTTTTGGCCAGCAGCCCGCCAACCACCGCAAACGGAAAGCCCGTCACCAGCACACCCCCCACGAGCAGGGCGATCAGCAGACGGCGCTTTGGTTTTGGATATTGGGCAACGGGTAGCATCGTGAACTGAAGAGAAGGTTGCGGATTTATTGAGATATGCTACCCACGGCCAGCCCAGATTGCAGACCGGGCCTTGGAGGTGGGGTGCGATCGCCGCTGCCTATATATAGCGCCGCACCATATGCTCTAGGTTATGAATCACCCGCTGAAGCCGATAGTTTTCCTGGCGCAGGGCATTATTTTCGGCCTGAAGGCGTTGATTTTCCTGCCATAGGGCCTGGGGGTCTGGATGCAGCTGCTCTGAAGATGAAGCGTACATAGTGCGAGCGGGTAACGGAGGACAGCCTCCGGACTAAGGCAGCTCCCTAGCGTGGCCCTAGGGTTGAGGACAGCACAGATGACTCAACAGCCAAGTCTAAACTGTGGTCTACTCGCAACGGATTGAGGCCGCGAATTACATGGACCGCCTGTCCAATGGGAGTTGCGGTATATCTCTATTATGGCCATTATGGCCTGCTCTGAGGCCAGACCTGGAAACCGTAATCAAGCCCAACAGCGCCTAGCCACTGGCCCGATATCGAGCTCGATTATGCAGTTAAATGGGGGATGGTTCTGGATACCAACTTGGCCCAGACGCTGTTCATCCCCTGCGAGGCCCTGTGTCAGACGCAAAACCCTCTCGTTCTTTGGCCAACATTGCGGGCATTGTGGCCGTAGCCACCATCCTCAGCAAGTTTGTGGGGCTCTTTCGCCAGCAGGCGATCGGGGCGGCCTTTGCGGTGGGGCCGGTGGCCGATGCCTACAGCTTTGCCTACATCATCCCCGGCTTTTTGTTGATTTTGCTGGGGGGCATCAATGGGCCGTTTCACAGTGCGATCGTCAGCGTGGTGGCGCGGCAAGATCGCAAAGACACCGCCAAACTGATCGAGGCGGTCAACACCCTGGTGGGACTCATCCTGATCGGGGTGTCGGTGCTGCTGTTTTTGCTGGCAGGGCCAATTATCGATACCATCGCCCCCGGTCTCTCCCAGACCGATACCATTGCCCGTGACATCGCCGTGCTCCAGCTGAGGATTATGTCGCCGATGGCGCTGCTGGCGGGGCTGATTGGCATTGGCTTTGGGGCACTGAATGCCGACAGTCAGTTTTGGCTGCCGTCGATCAGCCCGATTTTTTCGAGCGGTGCGGTGCTGGTGGGGCTGGGGCTGCTCTATGGAGCGATCGGTGGCGATATGGCCAGCCCAGAGTTTTTTATGGTAGGCGGTGCGGTATTAGCCGCCAGCACCCTGGGCGGCGCGGTGTTGCAGTGGCTGGCGCAGATTCCAGCCCTGTGGAAGTCGGGGCTGGGGCGACCGCGCCTGCGGTTTGACTGGTCGATTCCTGGTGTGCGCGAGGTGATGCGGGTGCTGGTGCCCGCCACCCTATCGTCGGGGATGCTGCAAATTAACCTGTTCACCGACCTGTTTTTTGCCTCGTTTATTCCGGGGACGGCGGCGGCGTTAAGCTACGCCAACCTGCTGGTGCAAACGCCCTTGGGCATTATCTCGAACGTGATTTTGGTGCCGTTTTTGCCGCTGTTTGCCCGGCTAGCAGCTCCGGAGAACTGGCCCGAGCTGAAGACCCGCATTCGTCAGAGCTTACTGTTTACAGCCCTGACCATGCTGCCCCTGGGGGCGCTGTTTGTGGTGCTGGCGCTGCCGATTGTGCGGGTGGTCTATGAGCGGGGCGCTTTCGACCAGGATGCCTCCAACCTGGTGACCTCGGTGCTAATGGTCTACGGCATTGGCATGTTTGTGTACCTGGCCCGCGACGTGCTGGTGCGGGTGTTCTACGCCCTGGGCGACGGACAGACGCCCTTTCGCATTAGCCTGATCAACATTGTGCTGAATGGGGTGCTGGACTTTTTCTTCATTCGCTGGCTGGGGGCACCGGGTTTGGTACTGGCTACGGTGGGGGTAAATGTGTTTTCGACCCTGGCGCTGACGGTGATTTTGCACCGCAAGCTGCGGGGGCTGCCGCTGCGGGAATGGGGCGGCGCGATCGCCCTGCTGACCCTGCTCAGCTTTATGGCTGGCACTGCCGCCTGGGGCACCCTGCGGTGGCTCGAAACCTGGCTCGGCACCCAGGGCATTGGCGTGCTGGTGCTGCAACTGCTGATTCCCGGCGGGGTAGGGCTGTTGATCTTCACGATTGGCGCATTTCTGCTGCCAATACCCGAGACGAAGCAACTCGCCGCGCGGATTCGCGAGCGGGTACGGCGGTAGGGGCTTAGGTAGAGAGCTGGAAATGGTTTAACTAATCGGTGTCTCGGCGCTAGCGCATAATAGAACTAGGTGTGCAACAGCAGGATGCAGACGATGGCTGATCCAGTCACCCTTGACGATATTTACGCCCTGTTCCAAACCTCCCATGCCGAGGCCAATCGACGCTTCGCGGAAGCCGATCGCCGTGCCGCTGAGTCGAAGACCGAGGCTGATCGCCGTGCTGCTGAAGCCGATCGCTCATTAGCAGAGCTTAAGCGTCTTGTGGACAACACCACCCGCGCTGTAGACGGGCTCACCACTCGCTGGGGTCAGTTTGTCGAAAACTTGATAGAGCCTGCTGTACTGCGGCTCTTTCAGGAGCGGGGCATTGATGTGCAGGAAGTTACCCGCCGCATGCGATCGCAACGGCACGGGGCCGAGATGGAGATTGACATCTTTGCCGTGAATGGTGATGTTGCTGTGGCGGTAGAGGTCAAGTCGCGGCTGTCTTATCAGGACGTAGAGTACTTTTTAAGGTGTCTGGAGCGGTTTAAGCAGTCGTTTCCCCACTATGCCGCCTATGACATTTATGGTGCCGTGGCAGGCATTGAGATCGACGAAGGGGTAGACCGCTTTGCCTATCAGCGAGGGCTATTTGTGATTAAGCAAACCGGCGATACGGTCACCATTGCCAACGACACTACCTTTCAGCCCACTGCCTGGTGAGGATGGTGTGGTAGTGGGGCAAGCGTGTCTACTCCGCAAGTCTTCACCACCCTGCTATCCCGCTATCCTAATAACACCATTTCCGGAGAAGCCCCAATGACCACGGCAGCACCCGTAGATCGCGAGGCCGCGCTACAGGAAATTCGCGCCGGGCTACGGCGGGGGCAGCAGGCGCTGGCCGACTGGGCTGGCGGACGGCTAGCGGTGTCGGCGGTGCCCGGTTCGGGCAAGTCTACGGGCATGGCAGCGGCGGCGGCGATCGCGATCGCCCGCCATCAGCTCCACCTCAACCGCCAGCTGGTGCTGGTCACCTTTACGCGATCGGCGGCGGCCAACCTTAAGGCCAAGGTGCGGGGGCATCTCAAGCATCTGGGCCTGCCCCAGACCAGCTTTACCGTTTCTACCCTGCACGGGCTGGCGCTCACCATTGCCACCCGCAATCCAGAACTTTCCAACCTAAACCTAGACACGCTGACGCTGGTGTCGCCGGCACAGAACAACCGCATTTTGCGGGCCTGCGTGGAACAGTGGATTGTGGCCAACCCCGACCTCTACCACCACTTGATCGAGGGCCGACAGTTTGACGGCGAAGAAACCGAGCAGCTCAGGCGGCAGTCGGTGCTGCGGACAGAAGTCTTGCCCAGCCTGGCCCATACTGTCATTCGCGAGGCCAAAAGCTCGGGGCTGATGCCCGCCGATCTCCTCACCCTGGCCCAAAACGTCAACCACGCCCTGCTGGGAGATGTCGAAGACTACGACGTGCTCACCATCGCCGCTGGTCTGTACGATCGCTACCAGGCGCTGCTCTCGCAGCGGGGCTGGATTGACTACGACGACATGATTTTGGGTGCTCTGCGCACGCTGAATGACCCCGACAGCCGCCGGTTTTGGCAGGGGCGCACCTTTGCGGTGTTCGAAGACGAAGCGCAGGATTCGTCGCCGCTGCAGACTCGGCTGTTGACTCTGCTGGCGGCTAACCCCGACAACCCGGATGGGGAGCCCAATCTGGTGCGGGTGGGTGATCCCAACCAGGCGATCAACTCCACGTTTACCCCAGCAGACCCGGTATTTTTCAACCAGTTCTGCGACAGCTGTCGCCGCCAAAACCGGCTGGTAACGATGGATCAGGCCGGGCGCAGCAGCGGGATCATTATGGCGGCGGCCAACCAAATGCTGGACTGGGTCAACCAGGCGCGGGTGGCGGGGCCAGAAACCCCCTTTCGCGACCAGGCGATCGCCCCGGTAGACCCCGACGACCCCCAGCTGGGGGCCAACCCTGCCCCCCTGGGAGTTGGAGTAGACATTCTCTCGCCGCCCACAACGCTGGACTCGGTAAAGCTGATCGCCCGGCGGGTCAGGGATCTCTACGCCGAGAACCCCGACACCAGCTTTGCCATTCTGGTGCGGGAGGGTCGTCAGGGGCAGTTTGTCGGTGACCTGCTGCGCGACCCGGAGCAGGTGGGGGTAGACCTGGCCGCCCTGGGCCTGAGATTTTACGACGTGGGTGAGCAAGACCGCCAAACCCAGGTTCCGACCGACATGCTGGCCCTGCTGAAATTTATTGAGCGGCCCCACTCCGCCGATACTCTCAAGGGGGCGCTGCGGGTGCTGGTCGATCGCAAGCGGGTGCCCACCCAAGACCTCAACGCCCTGGCCAAAGCGCCCGAGCAGTTTCTCTACCCTGGCCCCCTCGATGCTCCGCCCGACACGGAGGCGGCGCGGACAGCGCGACGGTACTGCGCAGGGCTGCTGCGATCGCGCCTCGAACTGCCCCCCTACAGTCTGTTTTCGTTTATTGGGCTAACCCTGGGCTACAACCAGAGCGAGCTGGCCACCGCCGACAAGCTGGCCGCCCGCGTCAGCCAGCAAATTCGCAATGACAATACGCTGGGGGCTGCGATCGGCGTACTCCAAGACATCGTCAGTTCCGAGCGCTTTACCGCTGTCGATACCGAAGACACCGACTCGCTCTACACCCGCCCCGGCCAGCTCACCCTGATCACTATGCACAAGGCCAAGGGGCTCGACTGGGACGTGGTATTTTTGCCCTTTCTCCACGACAAAACCATCCCCGGCACCCTGTGGGTGCCGCCCCAAGGGGAGTTTTTGGGCGACTTTACTCTGGCAGAGGTGGCCCGCGCCCAAATTCGTGCCCACGCCCACGGGCAGGACGGCGACATTCCTGACATCATCACCGCCTGGGAGCAGGCCAAATACCTCAAGGCCGCCGAAGAGTACCGCCTGCTCTACGTTGCCATGACCCGCGCTAAGCGCCTGCTGTGGATGTCTGCGGCCCAGCAGGCCCCCTTTACCTGGAGCAAGCCCGAGAATGTGCAGGCCGCCAACCCCTGCCCTGTGGTGCCTGTGCTGCGGCGGTGGATGGGTGGGGAGTGAGGGGTAGGGAGTGGAGGGGGATGTTTTGTTTCGGTTAAAGCGAATAGATCAAAAAAATGGGCGTTCGCGAAGCGTCACCAGCGGTGAATCGCAGAGCGCCCATCCAAAATTCCCAATCTAGAACTGCTAGTCGATACGCTCAATTTGCCACAGAATCTGGTTGCCTTCTCGCCGCACCCGCGATACTGACCAGTTGCGCCAGGCCCAAAATTCACCTCGGCTGGTGACGGCGCTGGCATTTACATCCATCAAGTCAGCCAGTTCTGAGCTGGTAATCAAGTAGCCCTGTTTGGCGATCTCATCGGCAATTTGCAGGGTTTCTAGAACGTTACGCAGGCTATCAACCCTGACCTCGCGGGGTAAAGAATCAAAATTTTCGTTAATCGGAGAAGTTCCAGAGTCTGCCATGATACATAGTGCCATCCAAAGCTGAAATCAAGCTAAATTCTACCCTTAGACTCTTGCATTAAGGGTAGATCGGGCCACAAATCATCTATGCCTTGCATTAAGAAAACTTATGCGAGGTATTCTTATAGCTGCACAAACCCTGGCCAAAGGCGGCAAACTGGCAACCTCGGGTTTTCTCACCGCAGTTTTCATTGCCCCTTCTAATCACCTCTCATACCAAATCCGAATCACATAACCCCGATTCCCAAAAGGCCAGACTGTAGGGGCGTAGGCGTAGCCGAGCCAGAGGCTCTATGGCATTCGCCCTGTTGAATCGGGGGTAGCCAAGAAGGATTTGGTATCAGATGGCTAGCCTCTACAACGCCCTCTACCCAAACACTGCCGTTGCGATCCCTAACCCCCTGAAGGAGCGTTGGGAAAACCAGCGCCGGGGCTGCCCACAGTAGCGGTTTGGTGGGAGGCCCCATGAGCCGGCACCCCACCCACGCCTACACGCTGCTAGTGGAGGGGCGACGGCGCTCTTGCTGAATCAGCAGGTAGCCGACCACAAACCAAAAAATCAGCAGCCCGCCAGTAATAGCCAGCACCGGCAGCAGGCCCAGGCGGTTGATCAGCGCCGGAGCTGCGGCGGTGAACAGACCACCGCCCACAATCGGTTCGAAAAAGAGCTGCTTGTAGGCAAAGCCCTCGAAGGCGCCGGTGCTGTTGTCGGGGTCGACCATGCGTAGCAGCAAAATACCCGTGGCGGTCACCCCCATCGACTGACCCAGGTCGCCAATGCCCTTCTCAAACCAAAAGCTGGGAAAAATGCGCGGTGCCCACCACAGGAAGATCGCCACGTTCCACAAAATGCCGACGATGCTGAGGATGAGAAAGACCCCGAAGTTGCCGCCGATGACCCGCAGCGAAATGGTGGCGATCGCAGAAATAACCACGACATCCAGGGCCACCCCAGCGATGTTTTGCACCATAGGTCGAATCACCAGCGCCCCCAACCCCAGTCGGTTGAGAATGGACTGGGTGATAATGCCGCCAATCAGCGCCAGGGGAAACAGCGGCACGTACTGAAACACCGCAAAGCCACCCTCGCCCCCCCAGGTGGCCGCCTCTACCCACTTGAGCGCCTCTAGAATCAGCCAGCCAATGGCGATCGCCATCCCAACAATGGCAAAGTTAATGGACAACGGGTCAACCAGCAGGTTGTGCAGCAGCCGCGCCCGCGCCTGACGCAGCTCTGAGGTTTCGGCCACCACGTTGAGGTCAGGAATTTCTTCGGGCTCCACCACCCCGCGGGCGACGATATCGACATGGCCCTTGCGGCGGCCCCAGTTGGCCAAGGCGGTGCCGATCACGATCCCCGCCACAATACCCACGGTGGCCAGCCCAATGGCCAGGTCGGCCCCTTCGGCAAAGCCCAGTTCGCCCAGGGTGTCGGCCATGCCCCCGGCGGTGCCGTGGCCTCCTTCAAACCCGATTTCAATCAGGGTGGCGGCAATGGGGTTAACGCCAAACAGCGGCCCCAAAATCAGCAGAGTCGCCAAAATACCCACCACGTACTGGCCCCAGGCCAGGGTTTGGCCAAACACCACCTGGGGTGCCGCCGTTCGCCAAATCTCTCGCGGGGGCGGAATGGTTTCACCCAAAAACAATGCCGCAAACACGATGTTGATAAACACCCCCGGCGACTGGGCCCACACAACGCGGATGTCTTCGGCAAACAGACCGCCAGCGAGCAGCGAGTCTGGCCCAGCAATGGCGGTTGCGATCGCCCCCAGCGCCTCGGGCCCCAGCAGCAGCGCCAGCGCCCCCGCCAAAACTGAGGCCGGCAGATACAGTCTCTGAAACCACTGAAAGCGCTGCTTGACGTAGCGCCCTAGCAGCAGCAGCAGCGCCAGCAAGACAAAGGCAAACAAAGCGGTACGCAGGTTAAACACAGGATTTCTCCAGGTAGGTACACGGGAGGAGCAGCGGCAGCGCTTACCCCAACTCTGCTATACAGCCATTGATTGTAGAGACTTGCAGTAACCCTGGGCACATGCACTAAATTATCCATAGGGAGAATAATTTTGGGAGGCCCATTCTTAGCCCTCCTAGGCGGTCGAGCGGCTCTGGCTCACACCCAAGACAATGAGCCCGAAACCCTGGCTGGCAGTTTATTTGCCCTATCGCTGCGCTGGGGTGACTCGCCTGGGAATGACCTAAGCTAAGGGTGGTTGCTATACCCCCAGGTATTTGCCCCACAGAGTCAAACTCTGTTTATTGTTTCTTTACCCTGAGGTATCTCCGTGGCCACTAAAGACCAGATCAAGCAGCATATTGCCCTGACCACCAAGCTCAAGTTCGACAATATCGGTCCGCTCAAGGGCAACGACCCCCGCAAAATGAAAATTATGGAGCATGTAAAGAAGAGTCTGGGATAACCGGTTCAGGGTTTACGGTTTGAGGTGCAAGGTTTGGGGCTGTCTCCTGCACCCCGAACCGTTAACCCAAAACCCAGCACCGTAAACCCTACAAATAGCCCGCCGGGTTGACCGGATTGCCATTTTGACGCACCTCAAAGTGCAGGTGGGGGCCAGTGGAGAGACCCGTAGAGCCGACAGCGGCGATCGCCTGCCCCTGCTGTACCGCCTGCCCCTCGTTCACCATCAAACGGCTGGCGTGGGCGTAGAGGGTGCTCAGCCCATCGCCGTGGTCAACGATGACCGTCTGACCGTAGCCGCCGTACCAGCCCGAGAAGATGACGCGACCCGAGTCGGCGGCGTAGA
>DASQNN010000069.1:0-17340 GCA_035644955.1 Nodosilinea sp.
TGGGCCGGGTCGATGTCAAAGGCGAGGTGGTAGGCACGGGTGAAGGATTTATCGGGGTCGGGGTCGGGCGGCTCCAGGTCGGGAGCCCCAAACAAGTCGAGAATTAGCCCATCGGGCAGCACAAAGTTGGCCACCTTGCCCGTGGCCACCAGGTCTTTCAGCGTGTCGTCCACCTCGTTGCCAGTCAGCTCCCGCAGCCCCAGCAAGCCCCCGTAGAACTGGCGCGAGGCGTCCATATCCTTCACGTTCAGCGCCAGGTGGTGAATGCGGCGCAGTTGGCCAAGTTTTAAGGTGGTGTGGGCTGACGTAGTCGGGCTAGGGTTCATGGGCATCGTCCGAGAACAGGGCGAATTATGATTGATTATAGAAATCCTACCGCGCTCAACCCCTTAGCCATCGCAGACCAAACCCTCGACCTCACCGTGGATATTCCCGACCCGGAGCGCCTCGATCGCTGGCTCACCGCCAACGTCAAGGACCTCTCCCGCAACCGGGTACAAAAGCTGATTGACTGGGAATACGTGCAGCTCAACGGCCAGCTCTGCACCAATAAGAAGGAAGCGGTCCAGGCGGGCGATCGCATCCAGCTCACCATCCCCGAACCCCGCCCCCTGGATTTGACCGCCGAAGATATTCCCCTCGACATTCTCTACGAAGACGAACACCTGATCATTCTCAACAAGCCCGCTGGATTGGTGGTGCATCCCGCCCCCGGCAACATGAGTGGCACCCTGGTTAACGCAGTGCTGGCCCACTGCGGCGACCAGCTTTTAGGCATTGGCGGGGTGCAGCGTCCCGGCATTGTCCACCGATTGGACAAAAATACCACCGGGGCGATCGTGGTGGCCAAGACCGACCTAGCCCACAGCGGCCTTCAGGCTCAAATGAAGGCCAAAACCGCCCGGCGAGAATATCTGGGCGTTGTCTATGGCGCACCGAAAACCAACTCGGGCACCATTGATGCGCCCCTGGGGCGACACCCGGTAGACCGCAAAAAAAATGCCGTGGTTTCCCTAGAAAAAGGCCGCACCGCCGTCACCCACTGGCAAGTCGAAGAGCGCCTGGGCAATTTCTCCCTGCTGCGCTTTCGGCTAGAGACTGGGCGCACCCACCAAATTCGTGTCCACAGCGCTCACATCGGTCACCCCATCGTCGGCGACCCCACCTATGGCTCAGGGCGCGATGTCGGGGTAAATTTGCCCGGTCAGGCCCTCCACGCCGAGCGGTTAGAGCTGCGGCATCCGGTCACCGGGGAGCAGGTGGTGGCGATCGCCCCCCTGCCGGAGCATTTTCTCAAGCTGCTGACGGTGCTGAGAAGCCGAGCGGGTTAAGGGATCGATGGGTGAGGAAAGGCTATGCGTCGGCCAGCAGCCACTCAATGAGCTCCTGCACCCCCGTGCCCCGTTCGCCGGCGGTGACCCGGTCAGCCAGCCCCTTGAGGTCGGGCACCGCGTTGGCGACTGCAACCCCCAGCCCACAGGCCTCTAGCAGGCTGCGATCGTTTTCTGCGTCGCCTACCCCAACCACCTGAGCAGCATCAATTTTGAGCGCCGCCAGGGCTACCGCTAGCCCGCTGGCCTTATTGATTCCCTGGGGCAGCACCATCACTGCTTTTTTATTGCGAATCACTGTCGCCGCAATGGCCAACTCCTGCACCGTGCGCTCCACCGTTTCGCCGTGGGGTTCCCAGGTGGCCACCACGATTTGGCCCTGGCTGATCGGGCTTACCCCCTGCGCCACCAGCGTATCAATAAATACCGGCGGCAGCGGCTCAGCTAGCACCTGCGCTGTGCCCGTGGCAGACTGGTAAAACACGCCACCGTTCTCGGCCACAATGCCCTCAAACAGGTGCCTGTGGGGAAACACCTGAAACAGCTCATCGAGCTGGCGCCCCGTCACCAAAAGCAGCCGACCACCCCGCCGTCGGTAGCGCTCCAGGGCCATCAGCGTGGCGCTGTCTACTACGCCGTGGGTGGCGAGGGTACCGTCGTAGTCGGTGGCAATTACAGAATATTTCATCGGTAAGGGTGTTGCATCGGGCACAATGGAGCCTAGGCTAAGTCAAGGAATACTAATGCCCACAGCGAAGGCATCCTTTTCGAAAACAGGATTGAGGTGGGGGGTCAGTTTGCCCGACCACATCCAGCCCGCGATCGCAGCCGTACTGACTCAGACTGTTGATGTTGCCCCTAGCCGTTGTCATGGTTGAACGTCCTCTCTCTCAATTCCCGCTTCAGACGCTGGTTTGGCCTGTGGTAAGACTGGGCGGTAGCACCGCGATCGCAGTTGGGCTTTTGAGCACCGCCCTTTTGCCAGGGGCGGCGGCACCTCTGCTTATCCCTACGTTACCAGGCGCTACGGCTCTCACCACCCCAGACCTTAGCATCGAGCAAGACCCCTCCATCCCAGCGGTGCCGCCCCTGCCCACCCCGATTCCAGAGCCGATCGCTCCAAACGACTCGGGCATTACCGGCCTCATCCCTTCCCCTAACGACAACCTTGGCATCGGCCAGCTGCGTCCCACCAGCACCAGGGGCTCTTTGGGCGCTGGGTGGCTACAGGGGGTAGCCTTACCCATTTACCCAAGTCCAGAGAGCGCTCCCTGGGGCTGGTTAATTAACGGCTGGCTGGTGCCCAACAACGCAGCCCCCCTGGCCATTGGCCGCGATGCAGCCTTCTCTATGGTGCAAACTGAGCAGCAGATCTACACCTTTCCAGTGCTAGAAATTCGCCCCGACGGCTGGTTCCGCTTTCAGTACACGTCGGCCGGGGCCGCCTGGGCGCACACCACCCACTTAGAGCTAGGGTCGGTGTGGCTCAGGGTCGAAACCTGGGAGGCCTCCCTAAAAGATGCCGATCGCATCGAATTTCGCCGCCCTGGGCTGTCTCAACCCATGCGCCTGGCGCCCAGAAACACCGCCCCGCTGCAGGCGCTGGTGGGGCCAAACAGCATTATTCAACCCTTAGATCTTGAAGGCGACTGGCTCCGGATCCGCGTTACCCAGCCAGCCCAGGGCTGTAACCCGCTGCCTGGTTCCAGTACCGCAGAAGGCTGGGTGCGCTGGCGCAGCGAAACCGACATGCCCCTGGTTTGGTTTTCAGACACCGTTTGTCAGGCCGACCGGATTGGGGCCGACCGGATCGGGGCCGACAATTCTCTCGGGGAGCTTTGAGCGGCGATCGCTCGGTGATAAGTAGCATCAATATTTGTAGCAGCCCTAAATTAGGGCTGCTCTAGATCAGGTAGAACACCAGGCTACCCCCCGGCGTTGCTGAATTGAGGCATGAATTTGGATAGGGGCAAACGACCGTTTGCCCCTACGAGGGATGTTGCACTTTTGATCTATACCCGTATCCAGCAACCCCAAAACCCCTACCGATTCCTAACTAGGCAGGCGTGCAATCAGCCGCTGCAACCGAATTTTAACCATCACATACAGCGGAAACTGGTAGTGCTCAGCCACCAGCCAGCCCACCATCGTGCTGTGGGCAACCAGAGTCCCCACAGCCCAGACCATAGACCAGTTCACTCCCGGGCTTTCGTCCAGGGGAGGAAATATGTACCCCCCCAGAGCCACAATTCCCGCCGGAAAAATAACCAGGGCCAGACCCACCAGCCACAGCAGCAGGGTAATATCGCTGCGGCCCTGGTAAAGAGGCTGCCAGCGCCAGCCCTGCCAGCGCCAGCCCATGGGCTGCACACTGTCGACTACATGCACCGTCTGCTGCTCGAGATTGACGTCAAAAATATGGCGACAAAAACTACAGGCATAGGCATCCATTAGGGCCATGGGCTGCATTTGCCCGTGGCGACACACCGGGCAATCGTAGGTGTCAGCCCCATCCAGGACTAGCACCCGCTGGGCCTTCTTTTTGCGCGCCGCTTTCTCGCTACTACCCATAGCCAACCCTCAGCTTTAACCCGTTCATCACTCTGGGTTTAGCGTTGGCCAGATAGTCAGAGCCCAACTGGGCCAGAAATGGCTCAGTCGAGGGGGCTATCTGACCCGCAGCCCCCTCAAGTCTAATGGATACAGCCGCGCCCGAGGGGCAATTGCCGCCCTTTTCTAGAACTATGCTAGAGAGAGCTGACCATAGGCGCACCTACAGTGCGGGTGTAGTCTCGGCCGTCGTAGGTAAGCACCACCACGGGTTCTTGTCCAGACATATCCACCGACTTCACTCGAATGCGGCCGCCCGCCAGCATGTCGCCCTGGCCAACCCGGCGGCTCACGGTGCTACCGGGTTCGGTAACAATTACGCTCACACCGCTGCCCACTTGCACCACACCGCTGACCACCACCTGGTCCACTAAATTTTGAAAGACCGGGCTACCCGTGGGGGCCACAGCGATATCGGTCGGGCTGGGGGGAACGCTGCCCGGCAGGAAAGGGGCGGGTAAGTTAGGCAAAGCCACCGACTGAACCGGCATTTGGGGCAAAGGCGGCAGGCTCTGGGTGGCCGCCACCGGCACCGTAGTCAGGCCCTGGCCCGCGATTCCCGCCGGGGTCGCGCCGCGATTCGCAGGGGGCACCGGGGTCAGCACGGCCGCCCCTGGGTTGGGGCGCGCCACGTTGGGACCAGGCAGCACCACCGAGGCAAAGGGGTCGGGCCGACCGGCCGACACTGCCTCTACCCGAGCCTGGGACGAGGTCGATCGCAATAGAGCAGGGTCGGCCAACCGCAGCGGTGCCGACGGCTGAAAGAAAGGCTGGGACTGAAACGGCGTGGCCGCTTCACCGGTGGGAGATACCACTGTGCCATCGGCAGAATCGGTGGCAACCAGATCGGATGTGGCGTCTACCCCAGCCACCTCAGGAGAACTGGAGTTGCCCATTGTGAGCTTGAGCACCGCACCAGCCGCGATCGCCAGCAGTAGACCGGCCGAAAGCGCTGAGTACAGCTTTCGGTTGGCTAGGCCATTGCGCTTGGTTTCCCCAGCTTGCCTGGGCTTGGCAGAGTAGGTCATCGCAGCATCTCCCCACATTTTTCTCCTAACATTAGCGAATTCTTCAGAAAGTGGCGCACTTTTGCCAATATCAGAGTCGCGATCGCAGGGCTACAGCCATCCCGTCCGCCACAACTAGACAGGGGAAGTCTCCTCAGCCGTTGTCACGTTTTGCCGCCGCTGGTGCCTGGCCTGCAGCTGCAGCAACAGAGCTTCGGCCTCGGCCTGCAGGTGCAGCAGCTCAACCTGCTGATCGGGAGGATAGGGGGCCTGGTGTACCTCGATCCAGCAGATTTTGTCGTCGGGGGCAGGGGCCGTTTCACGCCTCAATGGAGTGACGGTCACAGGATTGGGCTGCAAAGCTGCCGCTGAATCTGGAACCGACCCACTTGATAGAGCAGTGGCCTGAACGTTAGCGCGATCTACGGGGGCGTTCATGGGCGAAATATAAAGTAAATAGAGAATTGTACTCAGTCAGAAAGTTAAGACATTTTAACCATCCTGTCCAGAGGCCAATCTTAAACCAGACCTCCTATCCCGACGGTTAAATCTAGGCAGTTTCCCAACTGGATAGCCATCTCAGCCCTACCGATTCCCGCTTTGGCAGCGTTAAAACTAGCGGGCTTGCTCCGTTGGGGTCAAGGGGCACGGTAGACTAGGAAACACAAGATGCTGATAGTTAGGTCGAGCTGCTGCTCACCTAGGGCTTCAACTTCCTATTAATACTGCCGACCTACCGTGACTCTAAGCGTAAATCCTGCCACCACCGCCATCCCAGTCTCTCGGCCCCCGGCCACCGGGCTACAGCCCTGGCCGGGGTTAATCGAAACCTACCGGGCCTACCTCCCCGTGACCGATCAGACTCCGGTGGTCACCCTGTGCGAAGGCAACACTCCCCTCATCCCCATGCCAGCCCTGGCTCAGCACATCGGCAAAGATGTCAAGCTTTGGATCAAGTACGACGGCCTCAACCCCACCGGCAGCTTCAAAGACCGGGGTATGACCATGGCCATCTCCAAGGCCAAAGAGGCCGGGGCCGAAGCGGTGATCTGCGCCAGCACCGGCAACACCTCTGCCTCTGCCGCCGCCTACGCCCGCCGGGGCGGCATGCGGGCCTTTGTGCTCATTCCCGAAGGCTACGTGGCCCTGGGCAAGCTGGCCCAGGCGCTGCTTTACGGAGCCGAGGTGCTGGCCATCAACGGCAACTTTGACGACGCCCTGACCATGGTGCGCGAACTCGCGGAAGATTACCCCATTACCCTGGTCAACTCGGTCAACCCCTACCGTCTGGAGGGGCAAAAAACCGGGGCCTTCGAAGTAGTCGACGCCCTGGGCGACGCCCCCGACTGGCTGTGTATTCCGGTGGGCAACGCAGGCAACATCACCGCCTACTGGATGGGCTTTTGTGAGTATCACCAGCAGCGCAAGTGCAGCCGCCTGCCCCGCATGATGGGCTTTCAGGCGGCGGGGGCGGCCCCCTTAGTCGGCGGCCACAGGGTGCACAACCCCCAAACCCTGGCGACGGCCATTCGCATCGGCAACCCCGCCAGCTGGACCAAGGCCGAGGCCGTGCGCGACGCCAGTCAGGGAGAGTTTAACGCCGTCACTGACGACGAAATTTTGGCGGCCTATCGCCTGCTGGCCCTGGAGGGGGTGTTCTGTGAGCCCGCCAGCGCCGCCTCGGTGGCCGGACTGCTCAAGGTAAAAGATCAGGTACCCGCCGGGGCCACCATTGTGTGCGTGCTCACGGGCAACGGCCTGAAAGACCCCGACACCGCGATCGCCCACAGCAACAACCAGGTCAAGGCTGGTCTCAACCCCGATACCACCACCCTGGCCAAGGCCATGGGTTTCTAACCCCGGCGGGTGTTCAACAAATTCAATCTCTAGAAACATGGCCAAAACTATTGGCCACCGTCCGAAATCGTCAAACGCGGCGCTGTAGCCAATAGCTGGAGAGTATAGAACAGCGTTCAACGTCCCTCCAGAACAACAACGACCTGATTGCCCCGGCCCTGGGTCGGGGCATTTTTGTCCATGCCCTTGCTACCGGGCTACCTAACCCCCTAATCCTCTAAATTCCGGGGGGCTTGAAACCTCAGGCTCTCCCTGCATTGGCCCACGGGAGGCAGGAACAACTTACCCCCTGTCCTAATGCCCTTTTCACTGGCGATCGCAAAGGCCTTATACCAAATCCTGCTTGGTTACCTCTAATTCAACAGGGCGAATGCCATAGAGCCTCTGGCTCGGCTACGCCTCCGTCCCTACGGTTTGGCCTTTTGGGAATCGGGGGTATGGAATTCGGATTTGGTATTAGCTATTTTCGGCCACCAGATGATTGCCTAACGGGTCTGCTTTAAGCGGTAGCCAAATGGACTTGAGCCGATCTAAAAACGCATAGACCGGCGGCGACAGCAGGGCATCGCGCAGCACAATTACCCCAATCACTCGCGCTAGGGATTCGGGCAGCTCGGCCACCCGCAGCCCAGGGAGAATAGGCTCAGCCGCCAGGGCCGCGATGATGGTAGCCCCCAATCCCCGCTCAACCATGCTGAGAATGGTCGAGTCTTCGCGCACCACGTAGGCGGGCTGGAGCTGCTGCCCCCAGTGGTGGAGTAGGCGATCGAGGTGCTGGCGATCGCCGTCGTCTGCGGGGGGCAAAATCAGTGGATAGGCCGCCAGAGCTTCCCAGGAGAGGGGATTGGGCAAGGTCTGGGAACCGGGCGGCAGCACAGCGATGTAGCGATCGCGCAGCAGTTCCCACTGGTCAAACTCGTCGCGGGTGGGCAGGTAAGAAAACCCCACATCGGCGCGGCCCTGCCGCAGGTCGTTTTCGATCGCTTCGTAGTGCGATTTTTCGTCGATGGTAACGGTCACGCCGGGGTACTGCTGGCGAAACTGGCGAATCACCTCCGGCAAAATGTGGGTGCCCACACTGCGAAAGGCCGCGATGCGCACCTCGCCGATCTGTAGCCCCTTGGCCTCGTCGGCTTTGTGGCACAGGCTGTAGAGCGATCGCAGCACCTGCCGCGCCTCCTCTGTAATTTGCTCGCCCACCGGGGTCAACACCGCCCCCTGGCGGCCCCGGTTAAGCAGCAGCACCCCCAGTTCGTCTTCCAGGGTGGCAATGGCATGGCTCACCGCTGACTGCGACAGCTCCAAATAGAGAGCCGCGTCGCTGAATGATCCTTCATTGGCAATGGCTACCAGCGCCCGCAGTTGAGAGAGCTTGAGACGTTGGGGGTCAGCTTTAGCCATTGTCGCTGTCCTAATTGATCCAGATAGGTTAGACACTAACCCCTGATCGGGCTTAGGCGAAAGAGATTTGAGCAGTTTTTTTGCCCTAGACCCCAATATCCCTAACCGACCATTCCCCGCCGGCCAGCTTTCCCCACGCCGAGGTAGCGCGCCAGGTAGGTCGATTCCCTCAGCGACATCCGTATTTTTGGCCTCGGCTCAGGAGCACAAGGCCCAGTTCAACCGATTAGCTCCCTGGTATAGTTAGCCGTCAGTTCGTCAACCCGGCTTACCACCGCGTCGGCCCCGGCTTTGATGAGACTGTTGCGGTAGGCCTCACGGTAGTTGGCTTGGGCCCCAACCACGTGGGGCGGCAGCACGCCCACCCCGATCCACCGGCGCTGGTCACCCGCAACCGCTCTGGCCTGCACGATGGTCTGCATGTCGGCAACGGTGTCGCCAGCATAGATAACGGGCCGGTCGGCAGGAATTTGGCTCTGCTGGGTTAGGGTGTCTACCACGGCCAGCAGCCCGGTTGGGTCGGGCTTGCCGGGGGCATCTTCCATGGCCACCAGCACGGGGGCGCTCAGCCCCAGGCGGCGCTGGAGCACAAAGTGCGCTGAGCCCCGGGTAGCGCCACTAAAGAAACCCCAGGCAATGCGATCGCGCGTCAGCATCTCAAAATAGGTTTGTTGAACCAGCAGCGGCTCTTGGGTAATATAGCCGGTCCACTGGTCGGGGTCGTCGGGGTTAGCGCCCCGGTAGCGGCGCTGAAAAAAGTCCACTATTGCGTCATAGTCGAGGGCGACGGCCTCCCGCGGTTTGCCCTGGGCCTCAAAATAGCGATAGACCAACTCCTGAGACCCCTCCCAGTCGTTGTTCCAAACCCCTTCCTCCTTGAGGCGGTCAATGTCTTCAGCGGAGGGACGGTACCCCCCCTGGGTAAACGCCTCTACGGTGTCAGCCAGGGCGCGGCGGTAAGAATTGCCCACGTCCCGCAGCACACCGTCGATATCAAAGACTGCGATCGCAAGGGGAACGGCCAGAGAAGTCATAGCATGCACACTTAGACTAGAGTTGAGGGAGCCAAGGTGATAGAATTATAGACTGTAGTATTTTTGGAATTGCGGCGGAGGTCTACTTGTCCAGATTTGTCCTAAAAGTACTCTGGCTAGAAAATGACGTTGCGCTGGCAGTTGATCAGGTGGTAGGTAAGGGCACTAGCCCGCTCACCTCTTATTTCTTCTGGCCCCGTAACGATGCCTGGGAACAAATGAAAACCGAGCTAGAGGGGAAGCCCTGGATCGAGGAAGAAGAGCGGGTTGAAATTCTCAACCAGGCCACCGAGATCATTAACTATTGGCAGGAAGAAGGTAAGGGTAAGCCCCTGACCGAGGCCCAAGACCGCTTTCCCGAAATTACCTTTACCGGTAGTTCGTGATGGCCCTACCGGGATGCGGGCCCTTGTCAGCAGTTTCCGGTTCAGGTTAGCCAATTCTTAGGGCACCCCACTGGGAGCCCTAGCCCTACCTAAAAGCCCACTGCCTTAGTCTTAACTAAAGCAGTGGGCTTTTTACTTGATCACCGATGACGGCTGAGACGAATTTACTTGAGGCCTCCGGCGGCCTGGAGACGAGCCCGCGCCCGCTTGAGGCCCTGGCGCGCCTGAATGGTAGCCTGCTTGTCTTCAGAGTCTACCTGGTTTAGACGGGTCTCGGCCTCCTGGTAGGCGGCCTGGGCTTTGGCGGTGTCGATGGCATCGCCCCGCTCAGCGCCGTTGACCAGAATAATCACTTCGTTGCGGTCAACTTCGGCAAAGCCACCCATCAGCGCAATGGGCACCCACTCTTTGTCCGATCTAACCCGCATGACCCCCACATCGAGGGCGGTCAGCAGCGGAGCGTGGCCCGCTAAAATGCCCAGCTGACCAGTGGTGCTAGGAAGAATGACTTCCTCGGCCTCGGAGTCCCAGACGGTTTTGTCTGGGGCAATTACACGAACGGTTAATGCCATAGCAAGGTTGCAATAGGGAATATCACAGAATGTTAGGGGCAAGCACGGGGCTCGCCCCTAACGGCAGAGTTACTTTTCAGCCTTAATTTTTGCAGCGGCTTCTAGCACTTCTTCAATGCCACCCTTGAGGTAGAAACACTGCTCAGGAACTTCATCGAGATCACCAGCGAGAATCTGGTTGAAGGCTTTGATGCTGTCTTCCAGAGAAACGTATTTACCAGGAGCACCCGTGAAGACTTCAGCCACGAAGAAAGGCTGAGATAGGAAGCGCTCGATTTTACGGGCGCGGGCTACCACCAAACGATCATCTTCAGAAAGCTCGTCAAGGCCCAGAATGGCGATGATGTCCTGGAGCTCTTTGTAGCGCTGTAGAGTCGACTGCACGGCCCGAGCAGTTTTGTAGTGCTCTTCGCCTACCACACTGGGCTGGAGCATGGTGGAAGCTGAGTCTAGGGGATCTACAGCGGGGTAAATACCCTTCGACGCCAGCGCCCGAGACAGCACGGTGGTAGCGTCAAGGTGAGCAAAGGTGGTGGCCGGAGCGGGGTCGGTAAGGTCGTCCGCAGGCACATACACCGCCTGAATGGAGGTGATAGAACCTTCGAGGGTGGAGGTAATGCGCTCCTGCAGGTCGCCCATGTCGGTACCCAGGGTGGGCTGGTAGCCCACAGCGGAGGGCATACGGCCCAGCAGTGCAGACACCTCTGAACCAGCCTGCACAAACCGGAAGATGTTGTCGATAAACAGCAGCACGTCTTGCTTGTTGACGTCGCGGAAGTACTCGGCCATGGTCAGCGCCGAGAGAGCTACCCGCATCCGCGCCCCAGGGGGTTCGTTCATCTGACCGTAGACTAGGGCTACCTTCGATTGACTGAGGTCGTCGGCATTGATAACGCCAGATTCAATGAATTCGTTGTAGAGGTCGTTGCCTTCGCGGGTGCGTTCGCCAACTCCACCGAACACCGACACGCCGCCGTGTGCCTTAGCAATATTGTTAATCAGTTCTTGAATGAGTACGGTTTTGCCTACGCCTGCACCGCCAAACAGACCAACTTTACCGCCACGACGGTAGGGGGCCAGTAGGTCAATCACTTTAATGCCGGTTTCAAACACCGAAGGCTGAGTCTCTAACTCAGTAAACTTAGGAGCTGAGCGGTGGATAGGGGAGGTTGTTTCGACGTTGACAGGGCCTTTCTCGTCGACGGGTTCACCCAGCACGTTGAAAATTCGCCCCAGGGTAGCAGCGCCCACAGGCACGCTGATGGGGGAACCTGTGTCTACTACTTTCATGCCCCGCACGAGGCCATCAGTGGTGCTCATGGATACAGCTCGAACCTGGGAATCGCCCAGAAGCTGCTGCACTTCACAGGTGATAGCAACTTCGTTGCCAGCGGGGTTGGTACCCTGAATCTTGAGAGCGTTGTAGATCTTGGGCAGTTCGCCGGCCGGAAACTTGATGTCTACAACCGGACCGATGACTTGTGTGACGTAACCAACGTTTGTTTTTTCTGCTGTGGTGACCATGCCTTGCGCCTATCTCGTATGATCAGCTGTTTCAGGCGCTTTATTGATTACTGTTACGTTTTAAAGCGCCATCATTCAGAGTATCACTAGAGCGTGACAGCCTACGACGATTACGCTGACTTTATCTAAACCTCTAGTGCTTTGGCCTGAGCAGGCCGGGCGATCGCTCTGGCGGGATGGTCTTATCCTTAACCCAACCGTCAGGTTAGCTCATTAAAATACCCTCATATACAGATTGGGGCGTAGACACCGCAATGACGAAGGCTGAGCGCTCAGAGAAGGGGGCAGAGCAGAGATTAGAGAAAAGGGCAGAAAAGACAACCGAGCAGGAGATTGATCTCAGCGATTCTCGCTACTACATCAACCGCGAGGTGAGCTGGCTGGGGTTTAACGAGCGGGTGCTGCACGAGGCCCTAGACCCCCGCACCCCGCTGCTGGAGCGGCTGAAGTTTTTGGCAATCTATAATGCGAACCTAGATGAGTTCTTTATGGTGCGCATCTCGGGGGTGATGGAGCAGGCGGAGGCCGGGGTGCATTCTGAAACGCCGGATAAGCTGCCGCCGGTTAAACAGTTGGAGGTGATGCGATCGCACCTGAGTAAAGAAGTACAACTCCAGCACCAGACCCTGAAGCACGATCTGCTGCCCGCCCTGAGCGAGCACGGGGTTTACCTGCAAAACTATCGCGATCTCAATGAGGAGCAGACGTTTTATCTGCGAGACTACTTCGAGAAGCGCATTTTTCCGGTGCTGACGCCCTTGAGCGTAGACCCGTCGCACCCCTTTCCGCGCATGTCGAACCTGAGTCTGAACCTGGCGGTCAAGGTAGCTGACCCCGACACCGGCAGTGAGCGGTTTGCCCGGGTCAAGGTACCCAGCAGTCTGCCCCGCTTTTTGGGTATGCCCGAACAGCTCTGTACCTACCAGGGCAAACCCTGCGTGTGGATTGGGGTACCCCTGGAGCAGGTGATTGCCGAAAATCTGGGCGCTCTGTTTGTGGGCATGACGATTGTGGAGCACCACCTGTTTCGCATTACCCGCGACGCTGACTTTCCCGTTTTAGAAGACGAGGCCGATGACCTGCTGCTTGCGATCGAAAAAGAAATTAACAAGCGGCGGCTAGAGGGTTTTGTGTGCCGCGTAGAGCTGGAGAGCGCTATGCCCGACGACCTCAGGGAAGGGCTGATGCGGGAGCTGAAGGTGAGCAGCGATCGCATCTATGAAATTGACGGACTGCTGAATCTCAGGGATCTGTTCTTCTTTCTGTCGCTGCCCCTGCCGGAACTGAAGGACAAACCCTGGAGCGCCCTGGTCCCCCCCCGCCTGAAGGCGGTGTTCGACCTCGATGAGGACGGCAACCGAAGCTACTCTGAGCACCCGCCGAAGATCTTTGCCGCCCTGCGTGATGGCGATATTTTGGTCCATCATCCCTACGAGTCGTTTGGGGCATCGGTGCAGGAGTTTATTACCCAGGCGGCCAACGACCCCAAGGTGCTGGCGATTAAGATCACTCTCTACCGCACCTCCGGCGACTCGCCCATCGTCCAAGCTTTGATTGCGGCGGCAGAAAACCGCAAGCAGGTGGTGGCCTTGGTAGAGCTCAAGGCCCGCTTCGACGAGGCCAACAACATTGAGTGGGCCAAAAAACTGGAGGATGCCGGGGTGCACGTAGTCTACGGCATTGTGGGGCTGAAAACCCACACCAAGACCACTCTGGTGGTGCGCGAAGAGGGCAAGGAAATCCGCCGCTACGTGCACATTGGCACCGGCAACTACAACCCCAAAACCTCAAAGCTCTACACCGACTTAGGGCTGTTTAGCGGCCGCGAAGACCTGGGGGCCGACCTGACCGATTTGTTCAACTTTCTCACCGGCTACTCGCGGCAGAAGGCCTATCGCAAGCTGCTGGTGGCCCCGCTGACCCTGCGCGATCGCATGGCAGCCCTCATTCGCCGCGAGATTGACCATGCCCAAAACGGCGGCCAGGGCAAAATTGTCGCCAAGATGAACTCCCTGGTTGACTACGCCCTGATCAAACTGCTCTACGAAGCCTCCCAGGCCGGGGTGGAGATTGATCTAATTGTGCGCGGCATTTGCTGTCTGCGCCCCGGTATGCCCGGCGTTAGCGAGAACATCCGCGTGATTAGCGTGATTGGCCAATTTTTAGAGCACTCCCGCATTTTCTGCTTTCACAACAGCGGCCAAGCCGAGTACTATATCGGCAGCGCTGACTGGATGACCCGCAACCTCGACCGCCGGGTAGAAGCCATTGTGCCCATTGAAGACCCAGGGCTGATCAAAGAGCTGCAAATCATTCTCGACACTTTGCTGGCGGACAACCGTCAGGCCTGGGAAATGGCGAGTGACGGCACCTTTACCCAGCGCCGCCCCCGCAAGGGCGAAGCAGAGCGCGGCACCCACAAAACGATGATGGCCTACGCCCTCAAGCGCGACCGCCTGCTGTAGAGGTGGAGCGGGCAAGCAGGGCGCGATCGCGGCCCCCAAGCTTCCGGCTTCTGTCCAAAAAAATCCCCTCTGCCTTCGTCATCGGACGACAGAGGGGATTTTTGGGATTGCTGGGTACAGGTATGAATCAAAAATGCAATGCCTCTCGTAGGGGCGAACGGTTGTTCGGCCTTACCCAAATTCATGCCTCAATTCAGTAACAGCGGATTTTCTGTATATCGAATTTTGCTGGTTTGACTCTCGGTCAGTAGGGGCAAACGCCGTTTGCCCCTACTGGATATCAACTCAGCCAGGTTGACTAACCTCTGGCCCCGGCCCCAGCTCGGCGGGGGGCACTGCTGCCACCGCTGCGACGGCGGGGACGCTGGCGACGAGGGGCAGCCGGAGAGCTACCGCCGCCCCTGACATTGCTGGTGTCGGAGGAGAAGGACGGCTCATAACCGGGCACGATGTCTTGGGTAATCGACTGCTTGAGCATGCGCTCAACGCCGATGAGCAGGGGCATCTCGTCGTCGCTAATCAGCGACACAGCACGGCCCTCGTTCCCGGCGCGGCCAGTGCGACCAATGCGGTGCACGTAGTCTTCGGGCACGTTGGGCATCTCAAAGTTGACCACGTAGGGCAACTGGTCGATGTCGATGCCGCGAGAGGCCACGTCGGTGGCCACCAGCACCCGAACTCGGCCCTGTTTGAAATCTTTCAGGGCGCGAGCGCGGGCTGCCTGAGTCTTGTTGCCGTGGATGGCGGCGGTTTTTAAGCCGTCTTTGGCCAGTTGCTCGGCCAGACGGTTGGCCCCGTGCTTGGTGCGGGTAAACACCAGCACCTGCTGCCAGTTGTGGAAGCCAATGATGTGGGAGAGCAGCTCCCGCTTACGGTGGCGATCGACGGGGTGCACTACCTGCTCTACCCGATCGGCGGTGGTGTTGCGGGCGGCAACTTCAATCTGCACCGGCGACTTCAGCAGGGTGTGGGCCAGCTGCTGAATGGGCTTGGAGAAGGTGGCCGAGAACATCAGGGTCTGACGCTCGGCGGGCAGGCGGTCCATAATTTTGCGGATGTCGTGGATGAAGCCCATGTCGAGCATGCGATCGCACTCATCCAGCACCAAAATTTCGACAGCGCTGAGGTCGATGGTGCCCTGGCCAACGTGATCGAGCAGGCGACCGGGGGTGGCAATCAAAATATCGACTCCCTGGCGCAGCTGGCGCATTTGACCGCCAAAGCTAACGCCGCCGTAGATCATGGCGGCCCTAAAGGGCAGGTGCTTGCCGTAGGTGGTGACGCTGTCGCCCACCTGAGCCGCTAGCTCGCGGGTGGGGGTGAGAATCAGGGCACGGGGCATGCGTCGCCCGGTGGTCTTGGTTTCTGCCAACCGCTGCAGCATTGGCAGGGTAAAGCCCGCCGTTTTGCCGGTACCCGTCTGGGCACTGGCTAAGATGTCTTGCCCGTCTAAAATCGCGGGGATCGCCTTGATCTGAATCGGTGTGGGCTCGGTATAGCCCTGATCGGCAACCGCACGGAGTAGACCGGCCGCAAGACCGAGTTGCTCAAAACTCATGAAATTTTATGCTCCTAGTGGTGCCCCTATCCCAAATCAACTACCTGGGCCCAGTCTAAGAGCAGTGAATTTTAATCAAAAGAATGGCCGCTAAGCAAATTCTGTTGGCCAGCGCAGACCGGATGGCTGACGAAGCTACATCCTAACAGATAAAGTAGCGAATTTAGGATGGGAGCAGCATCACCCCGGCAAAACCGCTAAGGTGGGCGTTGATGCGGGTACTGACGCGCCACGTATTCACCGATGCGTAGTTGTAGCCCATCCTGACTAAACCCCCAGATTCTGCCTGTTTAGCCCTGGAATGCTTCACCCCTGAAGCCTCTGGGGCTAAATGTTAGGCTGTTGTCAACCGATTTCTGTATCTGGCGATCGCCTATGACCCCTGCTCGGCCCGCCCCAGCGATTTCTCTATACGAAGCCGACTACCTCAGTTGGATCGAAGCCACTGCCGATGCGCTTAAACGAAGAGACTATGGCGCGATCGACTGGGAAAACATCATTGAAGAAATTGAAGATATGGGGCGACGGGAGCGGCAAAGCCTAAAAAGTAACCTGGTGATTTTGCTTTTACATCTTTTGAAATGGCAGTTTCAGCCTGATAAACAAAGCAACAGCTGGAAGGCGAGTATCGTGGAACATCGCCAGCGCCTAGAGGATAGCGTGGAGGCATCTCCTAGCCTAAAGCCTTACCTAGAGACCCTGCTCGCCCAGGCCTATGGCAACGCGGTAGAACGGGCGGCGGCAGAAACTGGCCTGTCTGAAGCTACCTTCCCTCAGGATTGCCCTTATACAGTTAGCCAAATTATGGCTAAGGGCTTCTTGCCCTGAGCATTTTTGACGCTGAAGTGCGTAGTCCTAGCCCCAGGCTAACTGAGCCCCAGATTCTACCTGTTTAGCCCTGGAATGCTTCACCCCTGGAGCCCCAGGGCTAAATGTTAGGCTAGTGTCAACCGATTTCTGTATCTGGCGATCGCCTATGACCCCTGCTCGGCCCGCCCCAGCAATTTCTCTGTACGAAACCGACTACCTTAGTTGGATCGAAGCCACTGCCGATGCGCTCAAGCGAAGAGACTATGGCGCGATCGACTGGGAAAACATCATTGAAGAAATTGAAGATATGGGGCGACGGGAGCGGCAAAGCTTAGAGAGCAACCTGGTCGTTTTACTGCTGCACTTACTCAAGTGGCAGTTTCAACCCGACCACCGCAGGGGCAGTTGGGAGAGCAGCATTCTTGAGCACCGGCGGCGTATTCGCCGAGCAATCCAAGCATCCCCAAGTCCGAGACCCTATTTAGACACCTGTTTAGCAGAGTGCTACGAAGACGCTGTCGATCAGGCCGCTAGTCAAACAACGTTGTCTAGAACTACATTTCCAACTGATTGTCCTTACACAGTTAGCCAAGTCATGACAAAAGGCTTTTTGCCATAGACGTTGCGACGATTGGGCTGTACCCACACCGCAGGGACGACAGGGCTGTCGGTATCTCAAGCCATCTAGATGGGATGGACAAAGCAGTAGTCTCCCGAATCGTAGGACTGAAGCTTGGGGCGATCGCTGGGGTCTACCTGCCTGTAGCCCAGCCGCTCTAGCAGGC
>DASQNN010000070.1:0-10910 GCA_035644955.1 Nodosilinea sp.
GGGTGAAACTGCACCCCCTGCAGGTGAGGATACTCGCGGTGCTGCACCCCCATAATGGTGCCGTCTTCGACCCAGGCGGTGATCTCTAGCACCTCGGGGCAGGTGGCGCGATCGATCACCAGGCTGTGGTAGCGGGTGGCCAAAAAGGGATTTTCTAGCCCTGCAAAGACCCCCTGGCCGGTGTGGTGAATGGGAGAGGTTTTGCCGTGCATGAGTTCGGGGGCGCGCACTACGTTGCCGCCAAATACCTGGCCAAGACTCTGGTGGCCCAGGCACACGCCCAAAATGGGGATGGTGGGGCCAAGGTCTTGAATCACCGCCAGGGAAATACCGGCATCGTTGGGGGTGCCGGGGCCGGGGGAAATGACAATGCCGTCGGGTTTGAGGGCCGCAATCTGCTCAACGGTGATCTCGTCGTTGCGGAACACGCGTAGGTCGCTGGCTACGCGGAGAGTAGCCCCCAGTTCGCCCAGGTACTGCACCAGGTTGTAGGTAAAGCTGTCATAGTTATCGATGATAAGGATCATGGGTGGAGCAGAGGTACGGCAAAAGCTAGCGCTAAAAAAACTGTAGTTGGAGCCGCTGCCACAGTGGAGGCAGCAGCAGACAGACGGCCACCGAGAGCGAAATCAGAGCAGAAATGAGCACGGCGGCGGCGGCGCAGTCTTTAGCGATCTTAGCGAGTTCGTGATAAGTCTGCTCTACGGCAAGGTCGACCACCGACTCTAGGGCGGTGTTAATCAGCTCCAGGGTGAGCACAACTCCGCAGGTGAGAATAATCACCGATAGCTCTACCGGGGCGAGGCCCAGGGCGATCGCCAGCCCCACCGCCAGGCTACCCACCACCACGTGAATGCGAAAGTTGCGCTGGGTGCGAAAGGCGTAGGTCACCCCCTGCCAGGCGTAGGTGAAGCTTACCAGCAGATTAGTCGCCACTTGCCAGGAGAGCGATCGGTTCACTGGGCCCAGGTTGGCCTCGGGTACCGACACCACTGACTCAGAGTTTTCGCTATAGAGGGCCATAAATAATTACTGATAGAGGCGATTGGGCAATATGCCCCTATACCGTACCGTGGGGAGTGAATCAGGGCTAATTTAGCCCACTTTTTCCAGACTTCAACCCAGCGGCGGCGAGCAATTCGCTCTGTTTGTCGAGCATGGCGGTCAGGGTGTCGTCGTCGGGATGATCCCAGCCCAGCAGGTGCAAGAACCCGTGGGCGGCTAGCCAAGCGGTCTCCCACCGCAGCGAGTGGCCCGCCTCGTCGGCCTGGCGGGCGGCGGTGTCGAGGGAAATAACAATGTCGCCCAGGTACAGCGGCTCTGCGGCTAAGATGTCGTCCATCAGCGGAACGTCGGTTTCGAGGGCCGCAAAGGAGAGCACGTCGGTGGGCTTGTCGAGCTGGCGAAACTGGCCGTTGAGGGCGGCGATCGCGCCGTCATCTGTCAGCTTAAGCGCCAGTTCGTAGGCCCCAATCGGCGACCCTTCCAGGGGCATTTGCTGTGCCCAGTGGGTAAACCAGAGCTGCCACTCGTCAGCAGATACCACATCAGCGGCAGGGTGCTCGGTATCTAGGGATACCTCTAACGTCGGTCTGGGGGTGGGTAGGGGAGAGGTGGTGGTGGCCATAGGATTAACGGGTCAGGTAGGCCAGACCCACCAGCAGCGTCAGCAGCGCCGTCACCGTCAGCGAGAAGTGGAACAGCGATTTGCCGCCCTTTTTGACCATGTTGCGCATGGCTAGCTTGACAAAGCTAGGGGGTGCCTCATTGGATGGAGCGACTGGCTGAGGGGTCGCAGCCGGGTCGAGGGTTGGTTGTTCTTGGCTCATAGGAAACGTTGCAGTGCGGATAGCTTTAATAATACCTTCGCAAAACGAGAGGTTTCTGAAATGAAGTAGTGGTAACCATCGCAGATCAATCGCCGATGCCCAAACCCACCCCTCAAAGTGGGCGACCGGCTAATGATTATCGCGTCACCAGTAATGGCACTCTCTGGGTCTTACACACGGGTGCTCCTGGGCGAGATTTACCCGACCGGTACGGGGTTTGGGAACCGGTATCGGGGCGCAGATCACCCATTAGCATGGGCGGTTCTGGGTAGCTGAATGGTGAAACAGGTGCCTTTGCCGACGGTGCTTTTGACCTGAAGATCGCCGCCGTGGGCTTGGGCGATCGCGCGCGCGATCGCCAGCCCCAGCCCAGAACCTCCCCTATGGCGGGAGCGATCGGGGTTGACGCGGTAAAACCGATCAAAAATCTTGGCCTGGTCCTGGGGGGCAATCCCCACGCCGGTGTCTTCGACTTCGATCAGGACGTAGCGATCCCGTGGGGCTATGCGAATCGTCACACGGCCGCCCTGGGCAGTATACTCCAGGGCATTGCTAACCACATTGAGCAACAGCCGATAGAGTTCAGACTCGTGGCCGCGCACGGTCAGCGGTTTGGCATTGAGATTAACTATGGTCAGCTGAATGCCTTTGGCTAGGGCTAGAGCCGCAAATTCTTCTGCGATGTCTTTGACCAAATCGGGCAGGTGGACCAGGGTGGGAGCCGAGCGATCGTCGGCCTGCTCTAGCCGGGAGAGAATCAGCAGGTCATTCACCAGGGTAGTGAGCCGCTGGGTTTGGCGCACCACCACGGGCAGCACCGCTTGGGCCTCGGCCGTCGAGAGCGGGTCAGCGCGGCTAGCCGACTCGGCGGAGAGGCGAATCGCCGCCAGGGGGGTGCGCAGCTCGTGGGCAGCATCGGCGGTGAACTGCTGAATGTGCCGGTAAGCCCGGTAGGCGGGACGAATGGCGACACCCGCGACCCACCAGCTCACCGCCCACACCAGCCCCAGGGCTAGGGGTAACCCCAGCAGCAAGGCCCACCGTACCCAGCTCAGGTGGTGATCTAAGGTTTCTAAGGAGCTGCCCACCTGAAGGTAGCCCCAGGGGTTGCCAGCGGCATTTTTGAGCGGCAGCGACATCTGGCGGTAGGTGGCTCCATCGGCTCGGTGCAGGGTGTAGAGGCCCGCTGCGGTGGGGTGAATGACCTGGTCGGGGGGATCGCCTGCGATCGCCACCATCTCCCCCGACACATTCAGCAGCCGCAGGTAGTAGCCCTGCTGGTGCAGCAGACCCAGCACGTGGCGATCGGGGGTGTCGGCGCAGTGGGTCGTGGCGGTGCAGAGGTTGGGCAAGAGCTGCGAGACCAGGGGCGTGAGCTGACCGGGCTGGTCGAGGGAGGGCTCTAAGCTGTCGTGGAGGGTGCTGGCGACGGTCTCCAGGCGGTGGTCGATCTCGCGGCGGTGGTCTTGGGCCATGGCCGCGTAGAAACCGATGGCGCTGGCGGTCAAGATTACCCCCATGGTGCTGGCGTAGAGGGCAGTGAGCCGCCAGCGGGTGAGCCAGAAGGGGCGGGCGTAGGTGGGCTTAGGGGGCAGCATTGAACCGGTAGCCTATCCCGTAGACGGTTTCGATCAGCCCGTCGCAGCCGTGGTCGGCCAGCTTTTTGCGCAGCAGCCGAATCTGCGCTGCCACCACGTTGCTCATGGGGTCAGCTTGCAGCGACCACACTCGGTTCATGAGCTGCTCCCGCGACAAAATTTGGTTGGGGTGCTGCATAAAGTATTCCAACAGCTGAAATTCTTTGGTGGTGAGGGGTAGGGGCGGCTGCGTCGAGTTGGCCACGGCCGTGGTGGAGGTGCCGTAGTCGAGCATGAGGCCCCCAACCTGGAGCTGAGTGGGCTGCAAAGCGGGCGAGCGCCGCTGGAGCGCCCGCAGCCGAGCCAGCAGCTCTTCCATGCCAAAGGGTTTGACCAGGTAGTCGTCGGCCCCGGCATCTAACCCTTCTACCTTATCTTGCAGCCGATCTTTGGCGGTGAGGAGAAGCACGGGCATTGAGGTGCCTTGCGATCGCAGCCGCTGGCACAGCTCAATGCCGGTCAGCCCCGGCAGCAGCCAGTCAAAAACGCCAAGGGTGTAGCTCGGGGCGGCATCGCCCAGCAGGTGCCAGGCCTCGTCGCCGTTCTGCACCCAATCGACCACGTACTTCTCGCGCTTCAGGTCGCGCTGGATGGCCGCGCCCAGGTCAAGTTCATCTTCGACTAGCAGTATGCGCATGGCAGGGTAAGTCCTCTCGATTGGCATTTTAGTACTTAGCCAAGGTGACTATGGCAGGGGCGGGGGGCGGTGGTTTGGGGGAGGGGGTTTAAGGTAGATGGTTTACGGTGTTCAAGCCGCAAACCTTGCACCGTGAACCGTTCGCCTAACTAACCTGTCATCGTTGACTGGGCAATCTCCCGGACGCAAGCAGCCGCCCCAGACAAATTTCACGCTGATTTGATAATTGGCTGGTATGGTCCTGAACAACTGTGTAAAATCCCCTGCGACCCAATTTCTATGCGTTCTCGGCCTTCCCGCTCTACCCCTGGAGTAGGTTATCTACTTGGGCTTATGCTGCTGTCGCTGCCCGTGGCCGCGATCGCCCATACCGGCCACGACCACGGGGCCGAGTTTCAGCCGGGCACGAGCCCGCCCGCCAGCGGCATCCGGGTTGATGGTGCAACAGCAGATCGGCTGGGTATTCAAGTGGAGCCGGTGCAGCGGCGATCGCTCAGCATCGGCATTCAGACCACAGGGGAGGTGGTGACCCAGCCCGACCAGACGGTGATGGTAAATGCGCCGATCAACGGCACGGTGGTGGAACTGCTGGTGCAGCCGGGGGATGCGGTCAACAAAGGCCAAGCCCTGGCCAGGGTGATTGCGCCGGATTTGATTGCGCTGCGGGTGTCGTCCCAGGAAGATCGCGTCGGGGCCGAAGCGGGACTGCGGTCGGCCCAGGCGAATCTGACCCTGGCGCGGCGCAACTATGAGCGGCAGGCGGCGATCGCCGCCACCGACATCACCGCTGTCCAGCAGCAGGTAACCCTAGCCCAGGAGCGCTTTGAGCAAGATCGGCGGCTAGCCGGGGCGGGGGCGATCGCCCGCCAGCAGCTCTTAGAATCTGAGTCGAACCTGGCGACGGTCCGCAGCCAGCTCACCCGAGCCGAGAGTCGCCAGCCGGTGCTGGAAGCCCAGGCCGAACTGGAGCGATCGCAAGCGGCCCTAGATGCGGCCCAATCTCACCTCCAGCTCAGCACCGCCACCTACCAAACCCGTCTGCAACAGCTCAACAGCCCCGCCACCGAGCAGGGGGTGGTCACTGTGGCAGCCCCGATCGCGGGCAAGGTGGCCGAGCGCCCCGTCTCCCTGGGCGAGGCGGTAGAAGAAGCGGTGACGCCGATCTTGAGCATCGTCAACGGCGATCGCCTGCGAGTTACCGCCAGCGTCTACGAAAAAGATCTGGGCCAAGTAGCTGAGGGCCAGGCCGTGCGGGCCACGGTAGACAGTCTGCCTGAGCAGGTCTTTTCCGGGCGGGTGGTCACCGTGGGGGCCGTCGTCGATGGTGCCACCCGCGCTGTTCCAGTCACAGCGGCATTGGACGATGCTAGTGTCCTCAAGCCGGGCATGTTTGCCGAGCTAGAAATTCTGACCGATCGCACCCCCGAGGCGGTGCTGACCATTCCCGCCAGGGCACTGGTCGACGCCGAAGGGCTCGCCCTGGTGTTTGTGCAAAATGGCGAGACCTTCGAGCCGGTGGAAGTCACCGTGGGCCGCCGTGCCGGTGACCAGGTGGAAATTCAGAGCGGTCTGTTTGAGGGCGATCAGGTGGTGGTGCAGGGGGCCTTGCAGCTCTACGCCCAGTCGCTGCGGGGCGGGGGTGAGGCAGCGGCCCCTGAGGCGGCAGCTCCTGGGGAAGCAGACAGGGTGCCGTCGGGCTTTGCGGTGCCGGGCTGGGGCTGGGGATTGGGCGGGGTTGCGATCGCCGCCACCGCTTTCTACTTCGGTCGCCGCTCTCGCCCGGCAGCGGCAGCAGCGTTGAATGGCCACATCCCTGGCCCACCAACTGATCTGGTGCTCACCGCCAGCCGCCCCGATGCGGTAGCGACCGAAGCCGACCATCGACAGCCATAGCCCGCTCCAAGCCTTAACTTGAGACGGTGTCGCGTTGAATTTAGGAGCAACTACGGTGGCTGAATCAGTTGTCCAACAGCAATACGACCAGCTGGCAAAAATTTACGATCATCGGTGGCGCAGTTACATCACCAAAACCCTCCTTTTTCTGCAAGGTTGGGCCAAAATTCAGCCATCAGAAACCGTTTTAGACATCGCCTGTGGCACCGGAGAATTTGAACGACTGCTGCTAAAAAAACATCCTCAGCAAGCCATTCTAGGGATTGATCTTTCCTCAGAGATGCTGAGCGTTGCCCGAGAGAAACTCAAAGATGATGCGGCCCTAACGCTCTGCCAGAGCAGCGTCACAGCCATCCCCGCTGCCGATGAATCCTTTGATGTGGTGGTCTGCGCCAACGCCTTTCACTACTTTGAATCTTCCCTAGCGGCACTGGCAGAAATAAGGCGCGTCCTGAAGCCCAATGGGAGAGTCGTGATTTTAGATTGGTGCAAAGATTTCCTCTTCTGTCGTCTTTATGACGTCATCCTCAGCATTCTCGACCCCGCCCACAAACAGTGTTATACGTAAGCCGAACTCCATAGCTTTCTCACATCGTCTCAATTCAATATCCAGGCCGCAAAACGGCTACGCCTAAACCTCGTCTGGGGTCTCATGATCGCCACCGCCGTTAAACCTTAACCACCCCACCTCCCCCACCTTCCCCATCACCCCCACCCTCCCCATCACCCCCACTCCGTCACTCCCCCACTCCCCTACCCCCCTCCATGCTCAACGCAATTCTCAAATGGTCGATCACCCAGCGCTGGATTGTGGTCATCGCCACCGTGCTGGTCACCCTCTACGGCCTGCGCACCCTGGGCGACATGTCGCTGGATGTGTTTCCCAGCTTTGCCCCGCCCCAGGTGGAAATTCAGGCGGAAGCCCCAGGGCTGGCCCCGGAGGAGGTGGAATCGCTGGTGACGCTGCCGATTGAGAGCGCCGTCAACGGCACCCCTGGCGTGACCGCCGTGCGCTCCACCTCCGTCGCTGGGGCCTCAGCGGTGCGGGTGGTGTTTAGCTGGGGCACCGATGTCTACCAGGCCCGCCAGCTAATCACCGAGCGGTTGCAGCAGGCCCAGACCCGCCTGCCCGAAGGCGTAGAAGCGCCCCAGCTCGCCCCTCTCAGCTCACCCCTGGGCATTGTGCTGGAATACGCCTTCACCGCCGAAACTACGTCCTTGATGGAGGTGCGGCAGCTGGTCGATCGCCAGGTCAGCAACCGGCTGCTGGCGGTGCCCGGCGTTACCCAAATCACGGTGTTTGGCGGCGAAGAGCGGCAGTACCAGGTGCTGGTCAATCCGGCTAAACTCAGCGCCTTTGGCGTCACCCTGGCGGAGGTCAGCGCAGCGGCGGCGGCGGCCAACCAAAACGGAGCCGGGGGCTATCTGATCGATGCCGACCAAGAGCTGCTGATTCGCGGCATCGGCCGCATTGAGAGCATTGAAGACTTGCAGCGATCGGTGGTGACGGCCCAGGCCGGGACGCCCGTACTGCTGCAAGACGTGGCCACCGTCACCCTTGGCCCTGCCCTAAAGCGCGGCGACGGCAGCCTCAATGGCCAACCGGCCCTGGTGATGCTGATCAACAAGCAGCCTTTGGCCGACACGCTAACGGTGACTAAACAGATCGAAGCGGCCCTGGCGGAAGTTGGCCCCAGCCTGCCTGGGGATGTCGCGATTACCCGCACCTTTCGCCAGGCCGACTTTATCGAAGCCTCGGTTCGCAACGTGCGCGACTCGCTGCGCGATGGCATCCTCATCGTGTCGGTGATTTTGCTGCTGTTTTTAATGAACTGGCGCACGGCGGCGATCACCCTCAGCGCCATTCCTATGTCGCTGCTGATCTGCCTGATTTTGCTGCACTGGCTGGGTCTCAGCGTCAACACCATGACCCTGGGCGGCCTGGCGGTGGCCATTGGCTCGGTGGTGGATGACTCGATTGTGGATATGGAGAACTGCTACCGGGGGCTGCGCCGCAACCGGGAGTTGGGCAACCCCAAGCACCCGTTTCAGGTAGTCTACGACACCTCGGTGGAAGTGCGCACCAGCGTGCTGTTTTCCACTGTCATCATCGCGGTAATCTTTGCCCCCATTTTCTCGCTCAGCGGGGTGGAGGGGCGCATTTTTGCTCCCATGGGTATCGCCTACCTGGTGGCGATTTTTGCCTCCACCCTGGTGGCGCTGACCCTCTCCCCCGCCCTCTGCGCCTTTCTGCTGGCCTACGTCCCCCTGCCGGAGGAAGAAACCTGGGTATCGCGGTGGAGCCAGCGCCTCTACCAGCCGGGCCTGCGGCTGGCGCTAGGAAATCCCCGGCTGATTTTGCTGATTGCGGTGGGGGCACTGGTGGCGTCGCTGGCGATTTTGCCGGCCTTAGGGCGAGTGTTTTTGCCCGAGTTTCAGGAGCGCTCTATCGTGGCCTCGATGAACCTGTTCCCCGGCAGTTCCCTGGCGGCGACCAACCGGGCCGGGTTGGCGGTGCAGGACGCCTTGGGGGATGACCCGCGCTTTGAGACCATCCAGATGCGATCGGGCCGATCGCCGGGCGACCCCCACGTGGTCGGCTCCAACTTTGCTGAGCTGGATATCGAACTCAGCGACGCGGGCATGGCCGACCGGGAGATCACCCTGGAGGCGCTGCGGGCCGAGTTTGAGAAAATTCCTGGGGCCCCCGCCAGCGTGGGGGGCTTTATCTCCCACCGCATGGATGAGGTGCTGTCGGGGGTGCGAAGTGCGATCGCAGTCAAAATCTTTGGCCCCGACTTGGCCGAGCTGCGCCGCCTGGGCACCGCCGTCACCGAGGTCATGGCCAGCGTCGAGGGGGTCGTGGACCTGCAACTCGCGCCCCAGCTGCCCGTGCGCCAGGTGCAAGTCCGCTTCGATCGCGCCGCCGCCGCCCGCTACGGCCTGACCATGGGGGCCCTGGCCGACACCATCGAAACCGCGCTAAATGGTCGGGTGGTCTCCCAGGTGCTAGAAAATCAGCAGCTCTTTGACCTGGTGGTGTGGTTTACCCCCAGTGCTCGCCAAGATCTCGACACCCTGCGCAATTTGCTGATCGACACCCCCGGCGGTCAGCGCCTTCCCCTGACGCAATTGGCCCAGGTAGACTACGGCACCGGGCCCAACTCCATCAGCCGAGAGAATGTGTCGCGCTTGATCGTGGTGTCGTCGAACGTGGCCGATCGCGACCTGGGCTCGGTGATCGCCGACATTCAAGCGCAGGTGGGTCAGCAGATTACCGTTCCGCCCGGCTACTTTATTCAGTACGGCGGCCAGTTTGAGTCAGAGCAGCGGGCTACCCAAAACCTGCTGGTGTATGGGGCCTTGGCCCTAGTGGCGATTTCGGTGCTGATGTATTTCACCGTCAAGTCGTTGCTGGCGACGGTGATGATCATGCTGAATCTGCCGCTGGCGATCGTGGGGGGCGTCTTCTCCGTGGCCCTGAGCGGCGGCGTGCTCTCGGTGGCCTCTTTGGTGGGGTTCATCACCCTGTTTGGGGTGGCGGTGCGCAACGGCCTGCTGCTGGTGGACAACTACAACCAAAAGCTCGCCACGGGCATGCCCCTGCCCCAGGTGCTCTACGCCGGGTCGATGGAGCGACTGAATGCTATTCTCATGACCGCCTTTACCTCCGCCCTGGGGATGCTGCCCCTGGTGATCAGCACCGGTCCCGGTCGCGAAATCTTGCAGCCCCTGGCGGTGGTGGTGTTGGGAGGGCTGTTTACCTCCACGGCGCTGACGCTGCTGGTGCTACCTGCCCTCTATGCGCAGTTTGGTCGCCACCTGGCGCCGACCGCTGGCCATGCTGCTATCCAGGCAAATGGGGAGATCGCAACCCCTATCGCCACAAACCAGCCCGTGAGCCCCCTCTGATATTTACCTGTTATCTATCTGCCCCGTCTAACCATCCATCCCTTTGCCCTATTTGGAGCTTTACCCCATGCGTAATCAACTCATACCCGCCCTGCTGCTGACCAGTGCCCTGGCCTTCACCGCCTGCGGCAATGGCGGCACCACTACCGCCCCGGATGCTGCCCCCGTAACCGCAAGCCCCGCCGAAATGGAAACCGCCGCCGCTGACCCCGCCGCGGACCACAACGTTGCCACCAAGGGCGGCCAGGTGGTAGAAAGTGGGGCCTACCACTTCGAGCTGGTGCCCGTACCCGAGGCCGATGGCATTCACCTTGACCTGTATTTGCAAACGGGTGACACCCATGAGGCCGTGGCCAATGCCACAGTGGTGACCCAAGTGCAGCTTCCCGACGGCACCCAGCAAGCACTGCCGATGGAGTATGACGCAGCGGGCGAGCATTTCTTTGCGTTTTTGCCGAGCCAGGCAGCGGGAGACTACCGGGCGGTGGTTCAGACCGATATCAACGGTGAGAAGGTCAACGCCCGGTTTAGCTTCGCCAAGTAAGCCCTAAAAATCGCGCTCCTGGTAAACATCGCGGTGCTGTCGAATCTGCGCTACTAAAAGGCGTTTGGCTTCGTTGTTAATCGCGTAAATGATCCAATGACCCGAAGATCCAATGACCCGAAAATCGCCCGCGCGAATGCGGTAAAAATTAGCTTCTCCGGTAAGCTTCTTTACCCCTGCGGGGCACGGGTTTGCTTGCAGGGTGTTGATGGCTTGGCGTAGGCAGGCGGCGATCCTATCCATAGCCTGTTTTTGCAGAATACGAGATGTTCCAATTTCTTAGCTTGATAGAGCACTAAGGCGGTGATATTGGGAAAAATATGCCACCTTAGGAAGGTTCCCTGCGGTAGTAGCACTATGGTTCCTGTATCGGTGGGCGGCATTGCTCAGTCTGCGCTCTTTACAGACCAGTTGTTGGCCTACTATCGCCAGCTGCCCGAAGCACTGTTGACGGTAGT
>DASQNN010000071.1:0-16181 GCA_035644955.1 Nodosilinea sp.
AGCCAGGGGCGATCGTTGAGCTGGGTGGCCCAGGTCACGGCGGGGTGGGCCAGGGCACAGTGGTACAGCACCCGCTGCACCTGGGCGAGCTGGCGCGAGATGGCGGGCAGCCGCTGGCGGCGGGCGGGCCAGCGATCGAACAGGTTGGTCAGGGTGACGACGCTGCCGGGGGCCATGGCCACGGGGGTTGTGGCCAGCGGTTCTCCCTGGGCCGAATAGGTGACCCGCCAGCCTGACTGATCGCTGGAGGGGCGACTGCAAATCTCAAGCTGAGCCACCTGGGCCAGGCTGTGCAGGGCTTCGCCCCGAAACCCCAGACTGCGCACCTGCCATAGGTCGGCCTGGGTGCGAATTTTGCTGGTGCTGTGGGGAATAGCCGCCTGGTGAAGATTGTCCAGGGCCATGGCGATGCCGTTGTCGGCCACCTGCACCCGCCCTTGCTCGGGCCAGAGGGCCACGGTGATATGGGTAGCCCCAGCATCGAGAGCATTTTCGAGCAGCTCGCGCACCGCTGCGGCCAGCGAGTCAATCACCTCTCCGGCGGCAATGCTGTGGACCACGTCCCCAGGCAGCGGTTGAATGGGGCGGCTAGGGTCGGTGGGGGGGGAGTCGGCAACAGGAATGGGGACCACTCTCCAGGAGCAACTCTCTCAATGCTACTGCGAGAAGACCAGACCAGTACAAAGGATCGAGGGTGGTTACGAAGGCGGAGGCGGTGCCAGAATCGGTTCTCATGCTGAACCTAGCCGACTGAGGCTTTGGGGGCTGACCCTGGAATGCTTTGCCAAAAATTGCAGCAACAAAAAAATCGCAAAAATCCTACTTAGGGCCTTTTTAAGGGCAATTGATTGAATTTATTCAATCAATTTAAGCCAATTGAGAGGCAGTTTTGTCTATACATTGCCATGAAAGTTTGCCGGACTTATTAAGGTTTGTTACATTGCAGGGGAACTCCTTCCTCAGGATCCTCCTCACATGAATCGCTTCTTTGGCTTTCTGCCCAAGCCTTCTCCCCTACGGCCCAAGTCGCGCGTGTACGACCTGAAAGAGCGGCTTGACTGGGGCGAGCCAGCCCTGACCATTATCGACGTGCGCGATCGCGCCGACTTCAACCACAGCCACATCACCGGCGCTATCTCCATCCCCGTCGACTCGCTGCTGGATACGGCGGCCAAATGCTTTGAGGTAACCCGCGATCTCTATATCTATAGCAACACTGACGATGAGGCCGCTGTCGTAGCCGAGCAGCTGCGGGGGGCAGGCTTCTCACGGGTTGCGATCGTGCGCGGCGGCGTCGCCGCCTGGAAGGCAGCGGGCTTTCCGGTCGAGGTGGTCATCACGGCGGTCGCGTAGACTGGCTAAGGTGGCGAAACAGGGCTAGCGGCGTTGCTATGGATCAGGCTAGATCGGTTGAGTTAGCCAGCGTTTCCCATCCCTCTGGGTCGAGGGTGGTCACCTTCAGCCGCGCCTACACCCTGGTGCCCACCTACGAATGCTTTAACCGCTGCACCTACTGCAACTTTCGCACCGACCCGGGGCGATCGCCCTGGCTCAGCCTTAGCGATGTGGCCCAGCAGCTGCCCATTCTGCACCAGCAGGGCGTATGTGAGGTACTGGTGCTCAGCGGCGAAGTTGCCCCCGGTAGCCCCCGCCGTGCCGACTGGCTGCGTCACATTCGGCAAATTTGTGAGCTGGCCTTAGAAGCCGGACTGCTGCCCCACACCAACGCCGGTCCCCTCAGCCGAGCCGAGATGGCGCAGCTGCAGCAGGTGAATGTTTCCATGGGGCTAATGGTGGAGCAGGTGACGCCCAAGCTGTTGGATACGGTTCATCGCCATGCCCCCAGCAAGCGTCCCGAGGTGCGACTAAACCAGCTAGTCCAAGCGGGCGAGTTGGGCCTTCCTTTTACCACCGGGCTGCTGCTGGGGTTGGGCGAAACGGAGGCCGATTGGATCGATTCGCTGAGGGCGATCGCCGCTATCCAGGCCCGCTACGGCCACATTCAAGAGGTAATTTTGCAGCCCCACAGTCCCGGCCAGCGTCAGCTACAGCCCGCTATGGCGCTGAGTGAACCCACCCTGGTTAGAGCCGTGCAGCTGGCCAAAGACCACCTACCGCCGGAGATTGCCATTCAAATTCCGCCAAATTTGGTCAGCCCTGCTGGGCTGCTGGCTTGCCTGGAGGCGGGCGCTCGGGACCTAGGCGGCATTAGCCCCGTTGATGAGGTCAACCCCGACTACGACCACCCCACCCCAGAGTCGCTGAGGGCAGCGATCGCCCCCGCAGGTTGGCAACTCCAGCCCCGCCTGCCCATCTACCCCCAATACGACCCCTGGCTACCCGAACCCATGCGGTCCCTGGTACAAACCTGGCGCACTTCGCTCAACAACCTTTGAACTCATCCACCCATCCACCCACCTACCCACCCCCACAGGGTAAAATCCTCACAGTCTGACTGAGGTAAACCCATGGCTGCTCCCCAAACCTGCCCCGTGTGCGGCGTCAAAATTTTGGTGGGTATAGTAGGGGGCGATCGCGTTTTGTTCTCTGCTGGGCCACCGGGTACCCGCGCCAGACTCTACGCCCGGGTCTGCCGCTACGTCACCAAGCCCGGCTGTATCAACAAAGACGGCAGCAGCCAGCCCACCAGCCCCAACGACTACTACAAACCCGACGCGCCTCGCTAGGTATGCGATAGGGGTTTATCTTGGCGTTGTTGATGTGGTGGGCAGTGCCCACCCTACGGTAGGGTGGGCACTGCCCACCATTCACCTAAGCTTCAATCCTAAATCTTTAGTTCTAAGGTTTAGCCAGCTGCGCCTTCGCTTTTTGCCACAGCCCCTCTAGCTCTTCAATTCCATACTCCCCCAAGGGCTTCTCCGCCACCGACTCCACCAGCCCAAAGCGCTGGATAAATCGGCGGTTAGTGCTCTGTAGCGCCTCCGAGGGGTCGAGGTCGTACCAGCGGGCCAGGTTGACCAGGGTAAACAGCAGATCGCCCAGCTCCGCCTGCTGATTTTCCTTGGGCTCGTGGGCCAGGGCGGTGCGAAACTCGTCCAGCTCTTCGTGAAACTTATCCCACACGCCGTCAATGCTCTCCCACTCAAACCCGGCTTTGGCGGCTTTGAGAGAAATTTTGCTGGCGGCCATCAGCGGCGGCAGGGTGCGGCTGTATTTGGTCAACTTGGGGGTGAGCTTGTGGGGTTCGTGGGGAATGCCCTTTTCTTCGGCTTTAATGCGGTCCCAGTTTTGGCTGACTTCTTCGGGGGTGGCACCAGAGGCGTCGCCAAAAATATGGGGATGGCGGCGCACCAGCTTGTCGGCTATGCCGGTAGCCACGGTGCCCAGGTCAAAGTCGCCCGCATCGCTGGCCACCTGGGCCTGGAGCACCACTTGCAGCAGCAGGTCGCCGAGTTCCTCTGCGATCGCCCCCTTTTCCCCTACCTGAATGGCATCGACCACCTCATAGGCTTCTTCGATCACGTAGGGAATCAGGCTGGTGGGGGTTTGGGCCAAATCCCACGGGCAGCCGGTCTCGGGGTGGCGCAGCTGGGCGATCACATCCACCAGTCTCTCCAGGGCAGCGAGAATAGCGGCCCGGTGGGTAGAGGCAGGTACTTGAGGAGGCAGGGGCGCAGAAACCATAGCGAAATCGCGTTGACGACAACGTTCACAGCATGGCAGCAAATCGCGGAGGTGGGTAGTCAGCCCCGATGTCATCAGATCTTGCTAAATCGCCGTAGTGCAGGGCAAGCAACACCATATAAGATAGCCTTGGCCAGAGCGTACCGTTCTATGAAGGACCAAAGGCTTTGGCCCAGTTGGTAAATCGTCCGCCCAGGACGATTGGTAAACGAACCGTCTAACCGAAAGTAGGGAATTGCCCATGGGTCGCGCAGAGAAAGTTGTCTTAGCCTATTCCGGTGGGGTTGACACCACCGTGTGTATTCCCTACCTGATGCAGGAATGGGGTGTAAAAGAGGTCATTACCCTGGCGGCAGACCTGGGCCAGGGGGATGAGCTAGAGCCAATTCGTCTAAAGGCGCTCAACGCCGGGGTGGCCGAGTCCCTGGTGGCCGACCTAACCGAAGAATTTATTACCGACTACGCCTTTCCGGCCATCCAGGCCAACGCCCTGTACGAAAACCGCTACCCCCTCTCCACCGCTCTGGCCCGCCCGCTGATTGCCAAGGCCCTGGTGGAGGCCGCCGATCGCTATGGGGCCGACGCGGTGGCCCACGGCTGCACCGGCAAGGGCAACGACCAGGTGCGCTTTGACGTGGCGATCGCCGCCCTCAACCCCAGCCTCAAGGTGCTGGCCCCCGCCCGCGAGTGGGGCATGGGTCGCGAAGAAGCCATTGCCTACGGCGAAAAAAATGGCCTCAGCTTTCAGGTGAAAAAGTCCAGCCCCTACTCCATCGATCGCAACCTGCTGGGCCGCAGCATCGAGGCGGGGCCGCTGGAAGACCCCATGACCGAGCCGCTGGAAGAAGTGTTTTTGATGACCGAGGCGATCGAAAACACCCCTAACGAGCCGGAGTACGTCGAGATTGGCTTTACCAAGGGGCTGCCCACCAGCCTCAACGGTGAGGCGCTGAGCCCGGTGGAGCTGATCACTCAGCTAAATGCGATCGCCGGTCGCCACGGCGTCGGCCGCATCGACATGATCGAAAACCGCCTGGTGGGCATCAAATCGCGGGAAATCTATGAGGCCCCGGCCCTGCTGGTGCTGATCGATGCTCACCGCGACCTGGAGAGCCTCACCCTCACCGCCGACGTCACCCAGTACAAGCGCGGCATTGAAGAAACCTACAGCCGCCTGGTCTACAACGGCCTCTGGTACAGCCCCCTGAAGTTGGCGCTAGATGCCTTCGTTCAGCAGACCCAGGAGCGGGTGAGCGGCACCGTGCGGGTGAAGCTGTTTAAAGGCACCAACCGCGTGGTGGGTCGCCAGTCCGATCTGGCCCTCTACAGCGATGCCCTATCCACCTACAGTTCCGACGACCAGTTTGACCACAAAGCCGCCGAAGGTTTTATCTACGTGTGGGGCCTACCTACCCGAGTGTGGTCCGAGAAACTGCGGGGTTAGCGCCTTTAGCAACAGGTTGGGTAGAGCAGGGGCGGCTCCCGTCCGGTTAGCTGCTGTTACACTCTTGACGGGGAAGATGCTTGCGATCGCCCTGTTTTACCCAATTTGGGTTTCGCGTCCGGGTTTCGCTATGGGTAATATGTATAGATTTACAGAACGTGGGAAACACCCGCTGTATCTACCTGTCCCTTTGCCGCAGTCCGCTCTTCCGGTTACCGCTGAGGAAACCCAGCAGGTAAACCTTTACAAACCATGGCGATCAAACCAGAGCCGAGCGACCATGATTGGCTATCGCGACGCTGTGATTCCGTTACAAACGTTGTGATGCGGTTGTCCAAACAGCCCGAGGAGGCCAGTTTATGAACCGCTTTTGTCTGATGAGCTGGAGTTTAGGGGCCCTAGCGGTCAGCCTCACGCTGGGGGGCCAGCCTGGGTTTGCCCAAGACCAGCCCCTCCCCCTAACCGGTGGTGAGACCACTGCCCCAGTGCCCAGCCTGCTCAGTCCGATGGTCCCACGGGCTGAGGCCAGTTTTCCTGAAGCCTACGTGCTGGGGCCGGGCGATCGCATTCGCATCGACATCTTTAATATTCCCGAATTCAGCGGTCCCGAAAACGGCGTCCACGAGGTGCTGGTCGATGGCACCCTGACCCTGCCCATGGCGGGTACGGTGGCGGTGCAGGGATTTACCCTGGCCGAGGCTCAAGCGGCCCTAGCTACGAGCTATGCCAGGCTGCTGACCCGACCGCCCCAGCTCACGGTAACGCTGCTGTCGGCCCGCCCGGTGCGGGTAGTGGTAGCGGGCGAAGTCAACCGCCCCGGCACCTACACGATCGATCTAGAGGCCGAAACTAGCGGCGGCAGCGGTTCAAGTGCTGGTCGCCAGTGGCCCACCCTCACCCAGGTGGTTCAGGCGGCAGGGGGCATTACTCAGCAGGCCAATATCAAAGACATTCAGGTGCGGCGACCCCAGCGTCAGGGCGACGCCGTACTTACCACCAGCCTGTGGGATTTAATTCGCACCGGCGACATCAGCCAGGATGTACGCCTGCGCGATGGCGATACGATTGTCATCCCCAAGGCAGTGGCTATTTCGCCAGAAGAATCGGTGGCGATTTCGAGTGCCAACTTCTCGCCGTCAGAAATGCCCGTACAGGTGGTGGGAGAAGTCGCTAGTCCGGGCGGCGTTACCCTGCCCGCCAACGCTACCCTCAACCAGGCGATTTTGGCCGCTGGGGGCTTTGAGAGCAGCCGGGCCCAAAGCTCTAGGGTGCAGCTGGTGCGGCTCAACCCTGACGGCAGCGTTGACCAGCGCACGGTGCAGGTAGATTTATCTGCCGCTGCCAACGACACCACCAACCCAATTCTGCGGCCCAATGATGTGGTGATGGTAGATCGCAACGTTGCCGCTACCGCCGGTGACACCCTGGGGCTGTTTCTGCGTCCTCTGACTCCCCTCGCTGCTCTGCTGCGGCTGTTTGGTTTTTAGCGCCCGGCCCAGCACGAGGTCAGGCGGCAGGTTCATACTGGTCAAAATTTATCTAAAGTGCGTCTATTTTCGATTTTCGAGTTATAAATTTATGAACCCTAGGGATAATTCCCCTTGACTTTTCCTATGCCTTTCCCCCCATCCTCCACGGCCCATGAGGCCAACGGCAACGGCAACGGCAACGGCAACGGCAACAGTAACGGCAACGGCAACAGTAACGGCAATAGCCCCAGCCCTGCCAACCGTAGTTTTTTGCCGGTTACGACATCCCCATCGCCTCTGGTAGACGATGGGGATGATTTTGATTTGAGTCATCTAGTCGGGGTACTAAAGCGCCGGGCTGGGTTGTTTTTAGGGGTGGCGGCGTTATCGTTTGGGGGGTTGACCCTATGGCATCTCAGTCGCCCCCCGGCCTATAGCGGTAATGCTAATCTGCTGGTCGAGCCCGTTACAGCCGTTACCCCCTTAGGGTTAGAGCCTGCGATGGGGGTGCCGGGAGTTAGAAATGTCTCGGGCCTAGACTACACCAGCCAAATTCGAGTGCTGCGTGGCCCCGATGTGATCAATCCCATTCTGGCCAATATTCAGCGACGCTATCCTGACATCACCTATCCTACGCTGCTCAGTCGCCTGACCATCACCCAGGAAGGTGAGTCTAAGGTGCTGCGTATTACCTACCGGGATGCCGACCCGGCGGTGGTCACCTTTGTGCTCACCCAGGTGGTTGACGGCTTTGTCCGCTACAGCGTGCAAGATCGCCAGGGGGAGCTGGGGCGAGGGCTGACGTTTATTGACGAACAGCTGCAGGAAAAGTGGCAGGAAGTCGCGGCCATTGAGGAAAATCTCAGCGAATTTCAAAAGCGCTATGACCTGGTTAACGTCAACGCCACCAGCGAGAGCGTGACCCAGCGGCTCAACCAAATGCTGGCTGACCAAGAGCAGCTGCGGGTACAGCTAACTGCCCTTGATCCCCTGTACGACAATCTCCGGAGCCAGGTGGGGTTTGACCCCGATACGGCGATTCGGGTGGCCAACCTCAATGAGTCGCCTACTTACCAGGCGCTGCTGGGCGATCTGCGCGAGCTGGAGCAAACCATAGCTGCCGAGTCGGCCCGGTTTCAGGCTGCGACGCCGATGATTGAAGCCTTAGAAGACCAGCGGCAGCAGCTTTTGCCGCTGCTAGATGCCGAGGCCCAGCGGCTAGTAGGAGCAACGGTGCAGGCCGATACCCTGGGCTACCAGGGCAGCGTGAGCCGAGATCTGATGCAGCAGCTGGTGGATACCGACAACCAGAGACAGGTGCTCCAAGCCCAAGACCAGGCCATTGGCCAGGCAGTGCAGCAGCTGCGGGCGGAGATTCAGCGGCTGGCGGATCTATCGCGTTCTTACCAGCAGATTGCCCGGGAGCTGACGGTGGCCGAAAGCAGCCTCGATCAGCTTTTGACCAGTCGCCAAGATCTGCGGCTGCAGATGGCTCGGCAGACGGCCCCCTGGGAGCTGATTTCGCCGCTGGATGAGTCGAGCATTACCGAGATGACTAACCTGCCCCGCAAGCTGTTGCTCAGCACGGTGGTGGGGCTGCTGCTGGGGGGCGGCGCGGCCCTGCTGCGCGATCGCGCCGACACGGCCTTTCACAGCGCCGACGACCTGGTCAAGGTCACCCAGCTGCCCAACCTGGCTACGGTGCCCAATGCCCCAGCCCTGCAAAAGCAGCCGCTGCTAATGGTGCCTGACCTCACCGCGACGATGGCCGATGTGCTGGCCCAGAGCCAAAGCCCCAATAAGCTCTACACTTCCTTTAGCTTTGCCGAGGCCTTTTATTCCCTAGAGGCCAACCTGCGCATGCTCAGTTCCGATACGCCGGTACAGGTGGTGGCCCTGACCTCCTCGGTGCCGGGGGAGGGCAAATCGACCATGTGCGCCCACCTGGCGATCGCCGCGGCCAATATGGGCCGCCGGGTGCTGCTAATTGACGGTGACCTGCGCAAGCCCAGTCAGCACCTAATTTTTGGCCAGCGCAACAGCCGGGGGCTGAGCGAGCTGATTACCCAGGCCATTGAAGATCCCGCCGACCTGGCGTTGACCATTCCTGGTAACCCTAACCTGCACCTGCTCACAGCGGGCGCGCGCCCTCCCGCCCCAGGGCGACTCCTGTCGTCGCGCAAGATGCAGCAAATCACTGAGCAGTATCGTCGCCACTACGACCTGATTATTTTTGATACCCCGCCCCTGGCCGGCATGATCGACGCTAAACTCACTGCGGCCCACGCCGACGGCCTGCTGCTGGTGGTGCGGCTCAATCGCTCCGAGCGCCCTGAGATTAAGCGGGTGTTAGCCGATCTGGGCAACACGGCCCAGGCTCCGCTGCTGGGGCTGGTGATTAACGGCGTGCCCCAAAGTCGGCAGCATAGCTATGACTACTACGGGTATTACGGTCGCCCTCGGGTCGCTGCGGAGGCCGAGGGCAGCGGCTAACAGAACTCTGCTCAACCGGGCGGGTGTAGTAACGGAATGTGAGGAGGATGACGTGATGAAGCGCAAATCAAAATCATTTAAGGCAAAACCATTAATTACCAGCGGGTTGCTGGGGCTAGCTGGGTTGGGGCTGCTGCCCCAGATGGCCGGGGCGACGACTGATCTGCCGCCCATCGTGCCTGACCCTGGCCTAGGGGCGGCCTTGGCAGAGGAGCCACAGTCCGCGATCGCGCCCGCCCCCTCAGCCCAGATCACCGGCCCCCAAATTGTCGACCAGGGAAAGCCTCAGCCCGCATGGGCCTTAGACGGTAACGCTGCCGCCGCCGCCAGCATCCAGCTCACTCCGGCCTCTGCCCAGGAGGCTGAGGTGGCTGAGACTGAGGTGGTTGAGGTAGTTGAGGTCGCCAGCCCAGCCCAACTGGCGTCAGTACCGATCGACGAGGCGGTACCAACGCCAGAACCAGCTGCGCTACTCGATCCATCCCTGGCCACAAGGGCCCCTGCTGCCGCCGCCGATGACGCCAACGATAGCGCTCTAGCGTTGCCCCTATCTGCTGTAGCCGACCCGGAGGCCGCCAGCGCGTCTGCGGCTACCCCACCTGCTCGTACCGCCTCCCCCGATCTAGCGGCGATTCGGGCCAAAGTTGCAGCGGTGCAGGCACGGCTGGAAGACAGTCGCGTCGCCACGGCTGGGCCCGAGGATGCTGCGACAGCCGCTGCGCCCACACCATCTCGCCCGGTGAGTCAGCCCGAATCGTTTACCTTGGCTCAAACCACCCCCTCTGCCGCAGACGGGGCTCAGATTCGCAACCAGCTGCGCATTGAGCCGCTGACTACTGTGGCCCCGGCCCGGACCTTTCCCCCTTCGCCCAATGCCGGTATTCCCTCAGGGTTTGGGGCTAACTGGGGCGATGTGTTCTTCAGCGCCTCGCTGGCCGGGGCCGACCGCATTCGGCCTGAGGCTGACGGCAGCCTGTCTGCAGGCTTTGGGTTGGGTGACTCGCGGCGGGCCGTTGGGGTAGAGCTGAACTACAACCTGCTCAGCATTCGGCGCTTTGGCGAAAACGGCGGATTTGATGCCAAAGTGCATCGCGAAGTCTACAGCAGCGACGAAACCCAGGTGGCTGCTGCTATCGGGCTCAACAATTTTGCCTCCTACGGGTCCAACACCGTGGGTAACACTTCTAGCCTCTATGGGGTGGTCACCGCGGCCCATTTGCTGCAGCCCGAAAACGCAGCCAATCGCTTGCCGATTACGGGGACTGTGGGCCTAGGGGGTGGATCTTTCTCTGGCGAGGGGAGTGATGTAGGCGTCATTGCCGGGGTCGGTCTCCAGGTGCATCCGCAATTTTCGTTCAATACCGCCTGGAGCGGTGTGGGCCTAAACGTGGGCGCATCCATTGTGCCGGTGCCTACGGTACCTCTTACCCTTAACCTCCTCTATGGTGATGTCGGCAACAATACCGAGGCGGGTTCCGTCGCGGTGTTGACTATTGGCTACGGCTTTAACTTTGGCCCCCGGTTTTAAGGAATCTATGGCCTCAACATAGCTGGATAAATTCCTAATTCACTTGTAGGTAAGGAGAACGATCGTGGATAGACTAGTGCACCGGCTTTGGCAAAAAAGCTGGTTGATAGGGGTTCTGGTGGCGGGAAGTTTTGCGATCGCACTACCGGGTCACACCGGCAAGACGCCAGCGGGGCTGGGCAGCGGAGTGACCACGGGGGGCTCAACGCTACTGCCTATGGGGGGTTCTTCGCTGGGGGGTGGAGTAACCGAAGAGATTACCCTCACCGCCGCAGCTCAGCAATCCCTCAACCAGGCTGCCGCTCAGGGGTTGCGGGAGTTGCAGGGCACCAACCCATCCCTGGCCGCCGCTTTGACTACCCCCGGCCTAATTGATCTCAATGGCGCTAGCCCCGTGTGCGCGCCCATCGAAACCGAGGACGATACCCCAGCGCAGATTGCCAGAGATGCGGTGGCTGCGATCGCAAACGGCGAAAGTGTCTCGTTGACCAGCAGTCAGGGCACCCTCGGCATTGCCGCCCCCACGGGCACCACCACCGCTGCCCCCGCCAGGATGGCTACCTCTGCGGTCTTCACTGCCCAGGGCGGTACCCCCATGGTCATGCCTTTACAGGGTAGCCAAACTCAAATTGCTAACGCTGCGGGTTTCTTAGCCGCTGCCTTTACGGCTTGTCTTGCCCCCAGCCAGGTCGCCCCCTTTATCGAGATGGCCCTGGCTGGGGCTGATTATACGGCCCTAGTGTCTTTGTTTAATGCCACTGCCGGGCTCCTGCTGCTGCAGCCCCAGCTTAGCTCGACCGCTGTTACCGTCAACCCTACCCAAATGGAGGCGGCTATTCAAGCCTATAACCGCATTTTGGATGACAGCGATGCCGAAACCCTGAACGCTCTTAGCCAAAACTCAAACTTTGTCACCCTCGGGCGAGCGCTACAGCAGCTACGAGCCGCTGTAGATCGCTAGGGATAGCCGGCTAGGTTTCATCGGTATTTAATCAATGGCGTTGAACTTGTTAGGGTGCGCTGGTCTTAGCGCACCCTATTTATTGTCGCTACATTTTTAGAGTTGATTAATGTTCTAACTGACGGGACTACGGCAATAGGTGCTCGATATTTTGTAGCCTTAATTACCGACGCATTTAAAGAATTTCTGCTAGCAAAGCCGCTGTCGTCAGGATGATTTTATTGTCGGTTTGTCTGCATCGATTGTCAGAAAGCTGATGCATCCTTTCGAGGATGCGGTATCCTTTTTTATATTCTTTTGCCATGGAGGCTCCATTGGTAAACTCAGTAGACGAGGATACCTTCCTGTAGCCAGAATTTGTATTATTCTTACGTATGCAACCCATTGTTCTTCCGTATTTCTTCGAGATGATAGAGGGAACTATAGGGGGGCAGAATGAATCAGAAAAAAGGTTGACTGCCATCGGCTCCCTAACTTTTACCTGTGAATAACTCTGCCAACTCCTGACAGGTTGACATGTCGTTGGTGCTGGGTTGCAAACGGCGAAAATGCTGCATTCTCGGCCAAAGCTAATTACCTAAAACTATCTTCAAGACGAGCTATTCAGGTAGAGCTGAATGCTGTATTTCTGTGAGTGAGGTCTGATGAGATTAAAGCGTGCTAATCCGGGTGCATCTCCGCAACTGTCGATCTTGACCCAGTTTTTTCCGCCTGACTACGCCCCGACTGGGCAGCTGATGGCCGAACTGGCTCAGAGCCTAAGCCGCCGAGGCATCGAGGTGCAGGTGTTCGCAGGGCAACCCGGCTATGCCTATGATTGCCCCCTGGCCGCTCAAAAAGAGATGGTGAATGGGGTGACCGTGCGACGAACCCGCACCGCTCGCTTCTGGCCCCAGCGCATTCGCGGGCGAGCGGTGGGGGGGCTACTGTACTGTGTGCGATCGCTCATTAAGCTGCTGCACCCGGCCCGCCGGGGAGACCTGGTGCTAGTTACCACCGAGCCCCCCTATTTGCCGGTGCTGGCCTACCTGATGTATTGCCTGTTTAAGCAGCCCTACCTGTGCGTGGTCTACGACCTCTACCCTGAGGTGGCCGTAGCCCTAGGTGTGGTTCCCTCCCGCAGCGGCCTGGTGCGCCTGTGGAACTGGCTCAACTGCCTCACCTGGCGCCATGCTGAGGCCATTGTGGTGCTGACTAACACTATGGAGCAGCGCATTCTAGACCGCTGCCCCGCCGCCGCTGGCAAAATTTCGGTGATTCACAACTGGGCCGACCCGGCTGCAATTTTTCCCCGCCCTAAGGTCGACAACTGGTTTGCCCGCCAGCACGGTCTGGGTCAGGTATTTACGGTGCTGTACTCAGGCAACATGGGTCGCTGCCACGACATGGAAACTATCATGGCGGCGGCTGAGGCTTTGCGCCACGACCCGGTTCAGTTTGTCTTTGTTGGGGCGGGGGCAAAACGTTTGGCCTGTCAGGCCCAGGCTAGAGCGCTGGGCCTGACCAACTGTTTGTTTTTGCCCTACCAGGCCAAGGCCGATTTGCCCTATTCTCTGACCGCCTGTGACCTCAGCCTGGTGAGCCTGGTACCTGGGGTAGAGGGGCTGGTGGCACCCAGCAAGCTCTACAGTAGTTTGGCAGCTGGGCGGCCCATTGCCGCGATTTGTGAGTCTCACTCCTATTTGCGATCGCTGCTGCGGGAGGGTAGGTTTGGCCGCGCCTTTGCCAACGGCGACGGTCTTGGTCTGGCTCAGTTTATCCGCACCCTGGTTAATGACCCAGTTTTGGCCAAGCAGCTGGGCGATCAGGGCCGCAGCTACATGCAGCAAAAGTTTACGCCCGAGCAGGGCACGCGTCGCTACTGTGAGGTGGTCAAAGCCTGTCTGGAGGTGTCAGCGCCAGCCCCTACCACCCCCATCTCCGCTCCCGAGACCGCGTCCTTGCGCTAACTCAGCACAATCTTAAAATTCCCTTGCTGAGCCTTGCCTAATTAAATAAATCCGCTACTCTTTCTCACAGGGAGCAGGCTTCGACGGTCCTTGCGATCTCAGTCTCTCCCCCGTAGTCTCGGCGACACCACCCTGAGACCGTAACCTAGGCATGGTGTGACCATTTTTACAGGTATGACCAATTTCATGCCTGCTCGATGCTTCCGGTGTTCTTTACTGCTACTGCTCTGTTGTTATGACCCAGCCTCGCCGCAACCGCAACCGCTCTAAACGGCGTGCTATCTACTGCCCCGACCACGGCACTTACCTCGACAGCGTCAGTCAAAAGTATCCGCTTTACACGACTCAGGCTAAGCATTTGCAGCAGCGGGGGTTGAGCCGACTGCGATCGCTTACCGTGATTGCTGGCTACGGTACCGTGCCGCTGACAGGCGAATGGCTAGAGGCGTTTTGGTGCGATCGCTGCCAGGCTACTTGCTGGTACCACGTCCATAGAACTGAGGCCAATCAGTACACCGTTGCGGTTGCGCCTGAGGCGCTGTGGATGCAGGCCAGCGGGGTGATTTTGACGACGGGCAACCCTACGGTGGGCGAGTTTACCCGCCGCCAGGCGCGGCAGACCCAGTACCAGGGCCTCAAAGACTTTCGTCGCATCGGCTAGGCTGGTTACAATATCTAATATTGACCTACCTCAATCTGAGACCAAGCTCTGGAGTTGATACAGGGATAGGGAAGGTTTTGCTCCTATGACAGGCGAATGGCTAGAGGCGTTTTGGTGCGATTGCTGCCAGGCTACTTGCTGGTACCACGTCCATAGAACTGAGGCCAATCAGTACACCGTTGCGGGTGCGCCCGAGGCGCTGTGGATGCAGGCCAGCGGGGTGATTTTGACGACGGGCAACCCCACGGTGGGCGAGTTTACCCGCCGCCAGGCGCGGCAGACCCAGTACCAGGGCCTCAAAGACTTTCGTCGCATTGGTTGAGCTGGTTACGATATCTAGTATTGACCTACCTCGATCTGAGACCAAGCCCTGAAGTTAATACAGGGATAGGGAAGGTTTTGCTCCTAAGACAGGCGAAAACCTGAGTAAATATCACCACCACAAAAATTGACAGTAGCCATCTATGACCAAACTCAAAATTAAGCGGCGACGGACGGCAAGCACTCCTGAAGAGACAGAGCTAATTATTGAGGCGGGGCGTACAGAAAAAAACTATTGGCAAGATATTTGGCGCTACCGAGAACTGTTTTACTTCTTAGCCTGGCGCGATATTTTGGTGCGCTACAAGCAAACTGCCATTGGCGTGGGCTGGGCTTTGATCAGGCCCTTTTTGACCATGGTGGTATTTACAGTGGTGTTTGGCCGTCTGGCTAACCTGCCGTCAGACGGAGTGCCTTACCCAATACTAGTGTTTGCAGCCATGCTGCCCTGGCAATTATTTTCCACAGCCCTCTCAGAATGCAGCAATAGTTTGATCGCCAATGCCAACCTCTTATCTAAGGTGTACTTTCCTCGCCTAGTAGTACCCACTAGCGCTGTCGTGGTCAGCTTTGTAGACTTCGCCATTTCTGGCATCATTTTGGTGGCGCTAATGGTGTGGTTTGCCTATGTGCCCAGTTGGCGCATCGTTACGCTGCCGCTGTTTACATTGATAGCCCTGGCGGCCTCCCTAGGTGTAGGGCTATGGATGGCATCGCTAAATGTGCAGTATCGCGATTTTCGCTATATCGTGCCATTTTTAGTGCAGTTTGGCCTATATATTTCTCCCGTAGGGTTTAGCAGCAGCATTGTGCCCGATCAGTGGCGGTTGCTGTACTCGTTAAACCCCATGGTCGGAGTAATTGATGGCTTTCGCTGGGCCATTTTAGGGAATGAGGCTAGCATCTACTGGCCAGGATTTGGCCTATCGACGAGTCTAGTCATGCTGCTGCTGGTGTCTGGTATCTGGTACTTCCGCAAAATGGAGCGTACTTTTGCAGACGTGATTTAGCAGCCGATCCCTTATACCACGACCTTCACCGCCGGATAGCATGTCTGACACCGTAATTCGCGTTGAAAATCTGGGCAAGAAATACATCATCGGCCATCAACAGCAAGAGCGCTACACGGCTCTGCGAGATGTACTGGCTAACAAAGCCAAGGGGATGACCCAGCTTTTTAATCCAAAATCCAAAATCCAAAATCCAAAATCGGAGGAGTTTTGGGCTCTAAAAGATGTCTCATTTGAAGTAAAGCGGGGCGATCGCATTGGCATCATCGGCCGCAATGGTGCAGGCAAGTCTACCCTGCTCAAAATTCTCAGCCGCATTACGGAGCCGACGGAGGGGCGGATTAGCATTAAGGGGCGGGTGGCTAGCCTGTTAGAGGTGGGAACAGGGTTTCACCCAGAGTTAACCGGGCGAGAGAATATTTTTCTTAATGGCGCGATCTTGGGGATGAGCAAGGTCGATATTCGTCGTAAGTTTGATGAGATTGTGGCCTTTGCGGAGGTGGAAAGATTTTTAGATACGCCGGTTAAGCGGTATAGCAGTGGGATGTATGTGAGGTTGGCGTTTGCGGTGGCGGCGCACCTAGAGCCAGAGGTTTTGATTGTGGATGAAGTGCTAGCAGTGGGAGATACGGCGTTTCAAAAGAAGTGCTTGGGAAAGATGGAGGATGTGGCGGAGAAGGAGGGAAGGACGGTTTTATTT